>JAFQGD010000009.1 GCA_017398355.1 Akkermansia sp.
CAGAAAGTAAACTTGGCGCAGTTTCAAGAATAGATAGCTCACATCGAACAGGCCACACGCTTTGGCTTGTATACGCTTAATTGCTGCGTTGGTCGATTCTATACGAGCCGAATTTAACCTGTAGCGAATGCCGTTCATCACCTCGTTGAATTGCTCGCTAATTTTTCTGGCAAAGTTGCGCAAGAACTTGACATTGCTTTTCATGCACATCTTCATCCAGAGGATAAGGCGCAGTGTAGCTGTGTTTACTTCTTTCGTCTGAAAGACCTGCCTGAATTGTTCTTTGAGCAGATACCCAATGTAAAGATCTCGATTCAAAACACTCAGTTCCCTCAAGGTAGCTTTGGCATCTTGGCTGGAGCCTAGGAACTTTTCATCTACCAACACGCCTTGCACATTCTGCATCTTAGGATTAGGAATATCATTTTCAAGTACTTCCTTATCAATGCGCAGTATGGTGGTGTAGGAAATGGAATATTCATCTTCTAGGAAGCGAGCTGGTGTATGCACGAGGAAGCGAGAAAGCAGTCTCATCAGTCTCCAAGTGTAGCCGCAAGATGGGTGACAGATTTCAGGCCGCAGGGTGTGGTAGCGCTTACAGTGGGAACAGTAGCCCTGCATTGTGTCAACGAACAGCGTGACATCCTTATCAGCGATGAGTAAATCACGAACGCAAATCTCTCTTACAGAGTGAGTTTTAAGTATCGTTTGGCACTCAGAGCAACAAAAACTGTATCTATGATCAATTGCAAGCTTGATCTCAACGCGATTATGGTGGACAATAGCGCTGGTGGCAGTCCAGCCCTTTTGTTTGTATATTTTTTATCATCAATCCTTTGTAACGAGTGTTACAAAGACAAGCAAGACTGGACTGCCACTTTTTTTTGTCATCTGGAGTCCTCTAGGGTATCAGCAAATCTGAAACAGACCCGTTATGAGTGTTCTGCCGATGATAGAAAAGCGTATTGCCTGAGCCCTACAAATGGCGTGTTTTCTGTTTGACAGTACAAGGCGACGTGTGATACTTTGGCAGCAGAGGGGAAGAATATGGAAACACTATCGAATATGTACGATTGGGTGGTTCAGGCTTTGCGCGTTGCGGATATGCTGCCGGACTTCACGTCGCCGCGTGGAATTTTTTGTGCCATTGCGTGGTTATCCACCCTTTTATCGCTTGTGATGCTTGCCATTTCCATCTTCTCTGATTTTGGAGGAGATGATGTGGATGTGACAGATGGAGACACGGGGAGCTTGTCCGTTCGCGCGCTCGTAGGCTTTGCGCTCGGTTTAGGCTGGGGTGGCTTTATAGCCGTCCAGGCCGGGGCAGGGGTTGGTTTATCTATCCTCATTGGACTCTTGCTGGGCATTGTCATGTTTTTCATTGTGGCCGGAGTCATGCGCGCTATATATAGTTTAAAATCCGATGGCTCTCTTGATTACTCCAGCTTGGTAGGCATGACCGGTACGGTTTACGTGAGCATTCCCCCCCACGGAGAGCCCGGCGGCCAAGTACAAGTGGCTCACCCCAGCCAGATGATAACCATGCCGGCTGTGCAAGAAGGGGACGTCCCCCTACCGGCGATGACCCGCATCGAGGTGGTGTCAGCCACCACATACCAGCTCTTGGTACGCCCTGTTTCTGCAACCTCTCAAGAAAAATAAACATTCAACAACCGCTATGATATACAACATAACACCCATTCTTGCCAATGCGGCAGATTCAACCGCCTCCAGCATTATTGCCATTTTGGTATTGGTCCTTTTCCTGCTGGGTACTGTGGCAGTCTTGTTCAGCCGATATAAGATGTGCCCATCAGACAAAATACTCATTGTCTATGGTAATGTGGGGGCCGGGCGCTCTGCCAAATGTATACACGGTGGTGCTACATTTGTGATGCCCATTATCCAGAGCTGCGCCTTCATGGATTTGAACCCGCTCAATATCGATGTGCCGCTCAAGGGAGCTCTTTCCAGCCAAAATATTCGTGTGGATGTACCCTCATCCTTCATTGTAGGTATCAGCACGCAGCCGGAAATCATGCAGAATGCCGCAAGCCGCTTGTTGGGCCGCAGCCGTGAAGAAATTCGCGCCTTGGCATCTGAAATTATTATGGGGCAGATGCGAGTCGTCATAGCATCCCTCACCATCGAGGAAATCAACGCCGACCGCGAAAAACTCATCCGCGGTATTACCGGTGGGGTGGATGTAGAGCTGCACAAAGTGGGGCTCTACCTCATCAACGCCAATATTACCGATATCCGAGATGCTTCCGGTTACATCGCCGCATTGGGGCAAGAAGCTGCCGCCCGCGCTATCAATGATGCCATGATTAAGGTGGCAGAGGAAACTCGCCGTGGTGAAATCGGCAAGGCTGAAGCCTTGCGTGAGCAAACTGTGCAGGTGGCAATGGCCAATGCCGCAGCCGTGGAAGGCAACAATGAAGCCCAAATGAAAGTGGCTGATTCTAATGCACGCCTCAAAGTACGCCAGGCAGAAGCGCAGCGCATAGCGCTCGTTGCCGAGAGAGAGCAAGCCGCCAAGGCAGAGGAAGCCGGCTATATTGCCAACCGCGAGGCAGAAATGAAACGTGCCGAACTCGAGCGCGCTACCCTTACCGCCAACGAAATTGTGGCGGCGGAAATCGAAAAACGCAAACAGGAAATTGCTGCAGAAGCTGCTGCCGCCGTGTTGGTGCGTGAAGAGCAGGGTAAGGCAGATGCTCTCGTCATCGCCAAAGCGGCAGAAGGCCAAGCTGCCATCAAGCTGGCACAGGGTGAGGCTGATGCCCTCCTCCTCAAAAAGAAGGCAGAGGGTGAAGGTCTCGAATTGGTGGGTCGTGGTCAAGCTTCTGCCATACAGGCATCCTTGGAGGCCAAAGCCAATGGCTTCCGCCAGATTGTCCAGGCCGCAGGGGATGCCCGAGCTGCCTCCGGTCTGCTTGTCACCGAGCAGCTGCCCCAGATTGTCGAAACCCAAGCTAGTGCTGTGCGCAACCTCTCCTTTGATAAAGTCGTCGTCATGGGTGGGGGGGATACCAAAAGCGGTAGCGTAGGCAGCTTCGTGCAAAATCTTGTCACCGGCACACTCCCCCTTCATGAGCTTGCCGGTAGCGTGGGTGTGCAACTGCCGGATTACCTCGGCAAATCCACCGGGGATTCTACTCCCCCATCCACCCAAGGCTGATTCATTTTGCCCTCCTATTTCTCCACTCCTCCGGTGCGCATCTTGTGCGCCGGGGGAATTTACATATAAGAGGTAGCAAAATTAGCTATTCTGCGCAAAAAGATGCAAAAAATCTTGATTTTTATGAAGAAAAGACTTGCCAAATCAGGAAAAAAAGGTAAAATGCCGTACCCCTTAGTGGCGTAGGAATACGCAAAGGGACAGGATTTTATCGGGTCCGCCGCCGGAAAAACGGTAGGTTTCCTCTGGTAATGAGGAGCTTGCAAGTTGTCCGTAAGCGCCTGAAAAACAATAAACTAGAAGGAAACATGCCGACCATCAATCAGCTCGTCCGCAAGGGACGTATCGTACCGGAAGAGAAGTCGAAGTCTCGCGCTCTTCATAGCTGCCCTCAGCGCCGCGGTGTCTGCCTCCAGGTGATGACCCGTACGCCGAAGAAGCCGAACTCCGCTCTTCGTAAAGTTGCTAAAGTTCGCCTTACCAATGGCGAAGAAGTGATCGCCTACATCGGTGGCGAAGGTCACAACCTGCAGGAACACTCCATCGTGCTCGTACGCGGTGGCCGTGTGAAGGACTTGCCGGGTGTGCGTTATCACATTGTTCGTGGTGCTCTGGACTGCCTTGGCGTTGACAAGCGCCGCCGTGGCCGTTCGAAGTATGGTGCCAAGCGCCCCAAGGCTGGTGCCGCTCCTGCAACAGGTTCTAAGAAGAAGTAACTTAACCATTTAATATAAATAAAGTTATGGCTCGTCGTAAACGCGTCTATAAGAAGATTGAACAGCGCGACTCTCGCTATGATTCCGTGCTCGTAGGTAAGCTCATTGGTAAGGTGATGCTTGCCGGCAAGCGCTCTCTGGCCGAGCGTATCGTCTACAAAGCTATTGATATTGCCAACGAAGGCACCGATACCGTCAGCCCTCTCGAAGTGTTGACCCGCGCTATTGAAAATGCCAAGCCCCGTGTGGAAGTGAAGAGCCGCCGCGTGGGTGGTGCTACCTACCAGGTTCCCTTGGAAGTGGCCCCCGATCGCTCCGAAGCTCTGGCCATGCGCTGGATTATTGGCTATGCTCGCAACCGCAAGGGTATCCCCATGGCTAAGGCTCTCGCCAATGAAATCAAGGAAGCCGCTGCCAATCAGGGTGCTGCTGTTCGCAAGCGCGATGATGTGCACAAGATGGCTCAGGCCAACCGCGCCTTTGCTCACTTCCGCTGGTAATCAGCCCGTGGAAGTTTTCTCGTAATCTCTGAACAAATCAACATTCATATTACTTTAAATTATGGCTAGTGTTAGCAGCCCCGACCGTAAGGCCCCGCTTGAGCGTTACCGTAACTTCGGTATTGCCGCTCACATTGACGGTGGCAAAACCACGCTTTCCGAACGTATCCTCTTCTACACCGGCATGATCCACAAGATCGGCGAGACCCACGAAGGGTCTGCGACGACCGACTGGATGGAACAGGAACAGGAACGCGGTATTACTATTACCTCCGCCGCCGTTACGACCAACTGGAAACAGCTCCCCGCTGAGGGCTGCTGCAAGCTTTTCGAGAACGAGAACTTCCAGCTCAACGTTATCGATACTCCCGGCCACGTGGACTTCACCGCTGAGGTGGAGCGCTCCCTGCGTGTGCTCGACGGTGCCATCGTTGTATTCTGTGGTGTTGCTGGTGTGCAACCCCAAACGCAGACAGTATGGCGCCAGGCTTCCAAGTACAACGTACCCCGCATCTGCTTTGTCAACAAGATGGACCGTACGGGTGCCAACTTCAACAATGTTCTCAACGATATCAAGACCAAGCTTGGTGCGAATGCTGCTGCTGTTCTCATCCCCATTGGGGCAGAGGATCAGCTTTGCGGTCAAATTGACGTTGTGAACCAAAAGGCTATCTTCTACTCTGACTCCGACCGCTTGGGTTCCACCTACGAGGTGAAGGATCTCGAAGGTGAGCTTAAGGAAATTGCCGAGGTTGCTCTCGAAGAACTCAAGGGCGCTGTGGCAGACGTGGACGACGAACTTGCCGAGCTCTTCCTCATGGAAGAACCGATTGATGCCCCCACGCTCAAGGCTGCTATTCGTCGCGCCTGCATTGCCAACAAGTTCGTGCCTGTGACCGGTGGTTCTGCTTTCAAGAACAAGGGTGTGCAGGGCCTGCTCGACGCCGTGGTGGATTACCTTCCCTCCCCGCTTGAAGCCAAGCTTGCTACTGTGACGGGTACCGTTGCTACCGGTTTGGATGAAAATGGCTACGAGACATTTGAAACGCGCGAAATCATCCCCTCCGACGATGACAAGCCTGTTGCTCTTGCATTCAAACTCTGGGCCGACAAGTTCGTAGGCTCCCTCGTGTTCATTCGCGTATACACCGGCGTTATCCGCAAGGGCGACACCGTGTACAATCCCCGCACCCGCAAGCGCGAGCGCGTAGGCCGTCTTCTGCAGATTCAGGCCAACGTACACACCGACGTGAACGAAGTATACTCCGGCGATATCGCCGCTATCGTGGGCCTCAAGAATGCCACCACCGGTGACACCCTTGCTTCCGACGACTTCGACTTCACTCTGGAGCCTCCCACCTTCCCGGATACCGTGATTTCCATGGCCGTGGAACCCCTTACCAAGGCAGACCAGGAAAAGATGTCCAACGCTCTGCAGCGCCTCTCCGCAGAAGACCCCACCTTCCGCGTTAAGACGGACGAGGAAACCGGCCAGACCATCATCGCCGGTATGGGTGAGCTGCACCTCGACATCATCGTGGATCGCCTCAAGCGCGAATTCAAGGTAGAGGCCAACACCGGTAAGCCCCAGATTGCCTACCGCGAAACCATCACCAAGTCCGCAGACCGCGTGCAGGGCAAGCTCGTCAAGCAGTCCGGTGGTCGTGGTCAGTACGGTGATGTGGTTATCGCCATGCGCCCGGGTGAGCGTGGTACCGGTCTCAAGATTGCCAACAAGATTGTTGGTGGTGCCATTCCCAAGGAGTACATGAA
>JAFQGD010000002.1 GCA_017398355.1 Akkermansia sp.
GCAATTCTGCGGGCTCTTGTACTATATGTTTGACAACGAGGGGCTTACGCCCCTCGCTACGATTATGTCGCACGCATGCGCGTGCTGAAAGCTTGTCCGCGCTGCGCTCGGGGTGGAGGAAATGGAAATGCGCACCTATCACTCGTAGCGAAGAACAGACCGTGTGCTCGTAGTGAAGAACACCCGCACGGGCGTTGTAGGTAAGAGAGGACGAGGCTCGAGTAGCGAGCGGGGAACAACGCGCACCAAAGTGCGCGGGTGTTGAAGTTTCCGCAGCGGGAGCAGCGACTAGATGGGAGCCCCGCAGGCGCGGGGCGGTATAATCATAGCGAGGGGCGAAAGCCCCTCGTCATGCAGAAAAACGAAACGGAGCCCCGACGGTAGGAGCGGGCGGCATAAAGCGTAGCCCTAGGGGTGGAGGGCGAACGCCCGGAACGAAAAACGGTGGCTCCGATGGGATATGATATGCAGCCCCATTTCCCCGATGTGTAAGCGCATGGGGCGTGCGGTGCATTATGCCGCCCGCAATTCTGCGGGCTCTTGTTCTATATGTTTGCCAACGAGGGGCTTACGCCCCTCGCTACGATTATGTCGCACGCATGCGCGTGCTGAAAGTCCGCTGCATCAGCCGCCCTCTCATACAACACCCAACGATTATGTCGCACGCATGCGCGTGCTGAAATACAGGGGGGCTTCGAAAAAGCCCTCTTTCGGAAAGCCTGGGATTTATCGGCACTTGCGTCTCTCTGAAAAAATCTTTGGGACACATGTGGTTAATTACCCCCGCCTTCAATTTGCCACTTGAAAAGGAGGGAGGGCACGTGTAGAATGGAGGGGAGATGAGGGAGAACCGATACGCATACTTTGATGCTTTTGGGGCACCGGAAGAAGTCTTGCAGGTGGGCAAAGGCGAGATGCGCATGCCCGCAGCGGGAGAGGTTTGCGTGCGCATGCTGGCAGCACCCATCAACCCGGCGGATATAAACTATGTGCAAGGAGTATACGGCGAGGTACCGGAACTACCGGCCACGCGGGTGGGGTTGGAAGGCTGCGGCGTGGTACACGCGAGCGCGGCAGAAGGATTTGCCGCCGGGGATATGGTTATTTTGCTGAATACGGTGGGAGCGTGGAGCCGGTTTCTGACAGCCCCGGCCGCATCATTTTTGCGTTTGGAGGAGCGTTTGGATCCCATGCAGGCAGCCATGCTCAAGGTGAATCCGCTCACGGCGCTGCGGGTGCTGGAGGATTACACCCCGCTGCAAGAAGGCGATTGGCTGGTGATGAATGCGGCCAACTCCGGGGTGGGGCAATGCCTGATACAACTGGCACGCGAGCGCGGGCTGCACACCATCTGTGTGGTGCGGCAGGCAGAAACACGCCGCGCAGCCTTGCAAGCACTGGGCGCCGATATCGTGGCAGATGAAGAAGAGCCGGATATGGTGCGCCGCGTACTGGCCACCCCGGGGGTGAAACGCCCGCGGCTGGCGGCCAACTGTGTGGGGGGCGAAAGCGCCCTGCGGCTCATGGATATGCTGGCCCCCGGCGGCACAATGGTCACCTTTGGTTCAATGAGCCGCAAGAGCATCAAAGTGCCTAATAGTTGGCTGATTTTCAAGGATATATCCCTGCGTGGTCTCTGGTGTACCAAATGGTTGCAGCAAACACCCGCCCCCACGGTTGCGGCCGCCTATCACTCCCTTGCAAAACTAGTGGCTGCCGGCAAACTGCAACAACGTGTTGCGGCCGTCTACGGGCCGGATGCGCTCCCGGAAGCCTGCCGCCAAGCCCGGCAGGAAGGACGCAACGGCAAAATCATCCTCCGCTTCGGTGAATAAACTCTTTCCCTATACCCCCATGACTCCCCTCCCCCACGATTCCACCCATACTGAGCACGATACCGGCAGTGAGCGCACTGCGGTGCGGGCCGTCATCTTCATTGGCGCAAGCGCCGTCTCCATGATGGTGGCAGAGGCAGATTTAGGCAGTCTGCGGGTGCTGGATGTACTCACCTGCCCCATTGAACTGGCGCATGATATTTTCCGGGATGGTGTTGTCTCCCGCGACACGATGGACCGCTGCGTACACATTGTAAGCAATTACAATGAACTGCTCAATGAATACCGCTTGGGTGGCAGTGTGCAGGTACGTTTACTGGCCAGCAATGTGCTGCTGGATGTACGCAATGTGGATACCATTGTGAACCGCCTGCAAATCACCTGCGGGCTGCAACTGGAAATCATGGACGATGGGGAGATGACACGCCTGCTCTACCTGAACATGAAATCCATGCTGGAGCGGCACTCCGGGCTCTCCCGTAAGCGGGTCATGGTGTTGCATGTAGGCCCGGGCAACACACGTATCCTCCTCTTCGACCGCGGCCGCATCACCTACTACGCCAGCTACCGCATGGGAGCCCACCGCACCGTAGAAGCCATAGGCGATACGGCCTTTGGCGGGGCAGACCATGAATGCGCCGTCATCCGCGAGCATATACGCGGTGTCATTGAGCAAATACGCCACGATGCCGATGAGGCCATGAGCACCGCCCCCGAAGCGATGATGATTTTCGGGCCGGATTTTCACCACATCACCACACCCCTGTTTGAGGGGGATGAAATCAGCACCGGAGCGCTGGAAAACCTGGTGGATGAAATCGCCAGAACGCCTTACTCCCAACGCCAAGCGCAATATAAAGAGGACTACGCCAGTGCGGGCGCCCTGCTCTCCTCCGCCGTCACCTACCTGAGCTTGGCACGCGAATTCAACCCGGACACCCTCTTCTACCCGGAAGAGGAATTCCCCCACGCCTTCCTGCGCAACCTCATGCCTTCCCGCAAGGATGACTTTGCACTGGAACAGGAGGTGCTGCACTTTGCCACCCTGCTGGCCAACCGCTACAAGGTGGACCACGGCCACAGCCGCCAAGTGCGCAAGCTCAGCACCGCTCTCTTCGACCAATTGCAAGAGCTCCACGGCCTCTCCCGCCACGACCGCCTCCTGCTCAAAGTCTCTGCCATCCTTCACGAAATCGGCACCTTCATCAACCAGAAAAACCACCACCGACACGGACAATACATCATCCTCAATTCCGAAATTTTCGGCCTCTCCCGCCAAGATATCAACATTGTGGGCCTCATGGCGCGCTACCACCGCCACAGCGCCCCCACAACTGCCGACCCCACCTACGCCAAGCTCGACCAGCCCAACCGCCTGCGCCTCCAAAAATTGGCCGCCATCCTCCGCGTGGCAGATGCCATGGAGCGCGCCCACTCCGGCCGCATCAACCAATTTACCGTGCGCTACAATAATCGCCGCTTGGAGCTCCTCATCCCCAGCGCACACGACCTCACCGTCGAAAATATCGCCATGCGCACCAAGGCCGACCTTTTTACCGATATTTTCGGCTACGATATCCAGCTCATGCCGGCCCAACACGACTAACCCCCCACCCTACACCCCATGTACATCCAAGACCAACTCCGCGAAATCCGCACCCAAATGGCCGCTGCCGCCACCCGCTCCGGCCGCGCACCGGAGAGTGTGCAGCTCCTGGCCGTCAGCAAAACCTTTCCTGTGGACGACATCATGCACGCCTACCACGATGGCCAGCGCTGCTTCGGCGAAAACCGCTTGCAAGAAGCCATGGCCAAGATGCCCGGCATGCCCGCAGACTGCGTTTGGCACCTCATCGGCCCCCTCCAACGCAACAAGGTACGCAAAGCGCTGGAGCAAGGCTTTGCGCTCATCGAAGCGGTGGATTCTCTCAAACTGGCTCAAGCTATCTCCCGCATTGCAGGTGAACTGGGCACCACCGCCCGCATCTTGCTGGAGGTGAACGTGGACGGCGAAAGCACCAAGCACGGCTTCACCCCGGAAGAGCTCATCCAAAGCTGGCCGGAGCTCACCGCCCTACCTCATTTGGATATACGCGGGCTCATGTGCATACCCGCCTTTACTGATGAGCCGGAGGACGCCCGGCCTGCCTTCCGCACCCTGCGTTTGCTGGCAGAGCAACTCCGCGCCACCGGCCCCCTGCCCCTGCCGGAGCTCTCCATGGGCATGAGCCATGACTACCCCATCGCCATCGAAGAAGGTGCCACCATCGTCCGCGTGGGCTCCGCAATCTTCGGCAAACGAGGATAAGGCGCGGGGGGAACCTCACTCGCCTGCTTCTCAAAAGCGGCCAGCACACAGAAAACCGCATCCATCCCACCGGGGGACGGATGCGGTTTTCTAAAAGCATCCTAGAGAACCTGGAATTAGGCCTCGGGAGCAACGTTGACGCGGCGGCCTTCGCGATCGAAGAACACGCGACCGTCTACAAGGGAGAAGATGGTGTAGTCGCGGCCCATGCCCACACCCTTACCGGGCTTGAACTTGGTACCACGCTGACGCACGATGATGTTGCCGGCGATGACGGACTGACCGCCAAACTTCTTCACGCCGAGACGCTTGCTGCGGGAATCGCGACCGTTACGGACGGAACCTTGACCTTTCTTATGTGCCATGACTAGTAAAAATGTATGGGGTTAGTGTTAATAATCAGGCGTTGATAGCGGTGATTTCGACCTTGGTAAGAGCGGCGCGGAAGCCCTTCTTCTTGTGGAAACCCTTACGGCGCTTGAACTTGAAAGCAATGCCCTTGGCGCCACGAGCCTCGGGGTCCAGCACCTTAGCCGTAACCGTAGCACCCTCGATGACGGGGGTACCCACCTTCGTAGCGTCGCCATCCTCAACCAAGAGAACCTGGTCGAATGTGGTCTCGCCATCCTTCTCCAGCCCGGAGATGCGGTCCACGGTGAGCACGTCACCAACCGTCACCCGGTACTGCTTGCTGCCGGAAGTGAAAACTGCGTATGCCATAATTTTCTGATTTTTGGGGTTGCACCCGCCTGTGCGGGCTGGCACATTATAGGCAGAAAGTTGCATTTGGCAAGAAAAATTTTATAAAAAAATGAAAAATTGGCAAAAAATTTTCAAAAATGGGGAGATTGAGGTGATTTCAGCCGCAGAGATGCAAGCCTTGGGGCGCGCATTGGCTGCCGGGCTGGAAGGTGGGGAGGTCATAGGCCTGGTGGGAGATTTGGGAGCAGGCAAGACGCATTTAGCCCAGGGCATCATGGAAGGATTGGGCGCAAGCGACCCGGCAGCCAGCCCTACATTCTCACTGGTGCATGAGCACACAGATGGCCGATTGGCGGTGGCACACTTTGATTTTTACCGCATGAAAAGTGCAGATGAAGCCCTGGGCATGGGGTGGGATGAGTATTTGCAAAACGGAGCTGTGCTGCTGGTAGAGTGGGCAGACCGCTTTGACGGGGCACTGATGCCGGAGGACACCCACTGGCTGGTACTCCGCCACACCGGGGAAAACACGCGTAGCGTGAGGCTGTGCTCGTGAGCGGGTGCAGTTTTCCCATGCGTTTGCCCGCCAATCCGTACTTCTCCCTTGACACCCGCCCACGCGCGTGGCAAGATGTGGGGTATGACACGTAGCTTTCTTTCTGCCACTATATTGACCCTGCTGGCAGGTAGCGTTTTTGCCCTGCCGGAGTATCCCACCTCAGAGGCCGCGCAGGAGGCCATCAAGGACGATGGCCGCAGCATTGTACTGGATTTCACCGGCACCGATTGGTGTACGGCATGCATACATCTGCGGGATAAAATCATGGAAACACCGGAGTTTGAGCAAGCTCTGGGCGATAAACTGGTGCTGGTGGAGGTGGATTTCCCCCGCACCCCGGCGCTGAAAGAGCAAATCACCGCAGAGGAATGGGAACGCCGGGAAAATATGCTGGCCTCGTACGCATTGGAGGCCTTGCCCGCCGTGGTGCTGCTTGATAGCCAAGGGCTGCCATTCGGCGTCATCCGCGGCACGCGTCCCACACCGGCCGACTATATCCCGCTGGTGCAGGAGGCACTCAAAGCGCGCGCAGCCCGGGATGAAGCCCTCCAAAAAGCCGCTCCGTTACAGGGCATGGAAAAAGCGCGTGCGCTAGCCGCTGCATTGGAATTGCTGCCGGTTGAATGCCGTGATAAATATGCGGATGTGATTGGAGAAATCACCGCTCTTGACCCGGAAGACACGCTGGGATACCGTGGCAAGGTGGATATCACCGGGCGGCGCGTGCGCCAGCTCAACGCGCTCCGCGAGCTCACCTCCACCTTTGCCGGCAAACTATCCGCAGCGGAGGTGAGAGACTCCATCACCAAGCTGGATGCTTACCTGGCCCAACCGAATTTGGTACCGGAAGCACAGCAAAAAGCCATCTTGTGCAAGGCAGATAGCTACGCCCTGCTGCGGGAATACGATAAGCAAATGAGCTGCATGCGAGAGGCTATTAAAGTGGCCCCCGATACGCGAGCCGGCCAAAAGGCCAAGAGAGATGTGGATTTCCTGGAGCAGCACGTCATGCCCCATTTGCAAGCCAAACCTTAATAGAGCATCTCCCCCTCGCGGCAGAACGCCCTATGACAATCTCCCTCGTGGCAGATGAAGCCGGGGGCCTGCGGATATGCCCGGCAGGCGCCCTGCCCCGCTTGGAGCGTGCCTTTGCCGCTTCTGCAGGGCGCGGCATGCTGGATTTGGTGCAACACGGTCTCCCGGTAGGTGCTGCCCCCTTGCTGGCATGGCTGCGGGAGAAAGCGCGCCGGTGTCTCATGCTCTGGCTGCAAGCTCACCGCCGGGGGGAGGAGGCTTGCATCCCCCCACTCAGCCCCACAGAAGCCGCCGCTTGGCTGGAAAGCATGCCCCCGCTCTATGGTGGCAATGCCTCTGCCGGGCTGCTCATCCGCTGGTTTGCCGGCTTGCAACCGGCCTTGCTGGAGATGGCTGCTCGCGCTTGCGTCTCGCCGGAGGAGTGGCTCAACCGCTTGGGCGAAGGCTGGCAGCAGCTCGGCATGCTCCATTTCCACCTGGCAGAGAATGCCGGGGAAAGCGCCCAAGAAGCTCCATTTGCCTTTCTGGCCACTTTTGTACACAAAGCAGGGCAGGATGGCAGCGCACGCCATGCCCCACTGGGAATGGCCCCTCAGCTGCTTCAGGAAGGCTCCCATGCGGCCTTGCTGGCCTTGCTACAGCCCTTGCAGCAAGTGGCAGCAGAGCATGCTTTCCTGCGCGAGCTCATCGATTCAGGCGGGGTATATCGCGTCTGCGCATGGAATGCCCGCCAAGCATATTGTTTTTTAGAATGCATCCCGGCTTTGGAACGCGCCGGGATAGAGACACGCATCGTCAATCTCTGGCGCACCCTTCCTCCGCGGGCAGAATTGGAAGTGGCGCTGGAGCCCGGGGATTCCACGCACGCCAAGGCAGATGGAGCACCCGCGCTGAATGTGGGTTCGCTGCTGCGTTTTATCCCCCGTGTGGCGCTGGGAAACCATTATCTGAGCGAAGATGAGCTCGCAGCCCTGCTTGCCGGGGATGATGGCTTGGTGCGCTTCCGGGGAGATTGGATACGGCTGGATAAAGAGAAACTGCAGAGGCTGCTGGACTCTTGGCGGCAAGCCAACCGCATGGCTGCCGGGGGCATCCCCCTCATCGCCGGGCTGCGCTACCTCCTGGGGCACCGCAGCGAGGCCCTGCCCCAGCTTCCCCCACCGGAAGAAGGGGTACGCATCATCCCCGGAGAGCGCCTGGCACAAGCGCTCCAATCCCTCACCTTGGCTGCCCCCACCCCGCAATTGCCGCCCAATTTGGAGGCCATCTTGCGCCCCTACCAACGGGAGGGGGTGCGCTTTTTGCTCGGAGTCACCGAGACCGGTTTTGGCGCTTGCCTGGCAGATGACATGGGCTTGGGGAAGACCCTGCAAGTGATAGCGTGGCTGGCACACCTGCACCAAAGCGGGGCGCTGGATAAGGGGGCGGCGCTCATCGTAGCGCCGGCCTCCCTGCTGGAAAACTGGCAGGAGGAGCTGCGCCGCTTTGCTCCCGGGCTGCGGGTGCAAGTGCTGCATCCCTATGCACTCACCCCTGCCGATGAACACTACCTGCGCACCAACCCGGCATGGCTCTTGCGCCGGGGTCATGTAGCCCTCACCACCTACGGCATGGTCACCCGCAATGAGTTGTTGCAACAGTGCCATTTTCCCGCCGTGGTGCTGGATGAAGCCCAGGCCATCAAGAATGCGGATTCGCAACGCAGCCGGGCCATTGCGCGCCTTTCTGCACCCCGCCGCGTGGCGCTCTCCGGCACTCCGGTGGAAAACTCCCTCTCAGAATTGCGGAGCCTCTTTGAGTTCCTCACCCCGGGATTGCTGGGCACAGAAAAAGAATTCAACGCCATGGTGCGCAGCTTGGGTGCGGATTATGCCCCCTTGCGGCGCCTCATACGCCCTTTCATGCTGCGCCGCCTCAAGAGCGATTCATCCCTGCTGCCGGAGCTACCGCCCCGCAGCGAAAAAGCGGCCTATTGCCTGCTCACCCCCGAACAAACGCGCCTCTACACCCACGAGGTAGAGCACCTGCGCGCCGTCATCACCGAGCCCGACCCTCAAACACGCCTCACGCTTGTGTTGCCCATCCTCGGCCGCCTCAAGCAAATCTGCAACCACCCGGCCCAATACCTGGGAGAAGAGTACATGGACCCCGCCCGCAGCGGCAAAATGATGCGCCTGGCTCGCTTGGCCGAACAGATTGCCGCCACGGGGGATGCGTGTCTGGTATTCACTCAATACCGCAGCATCATGCCGGCTCTGCATGATATGCTGGCAGAAATTTTCGGCGCACCGGGACTTATGCTGCATGGTGGCACACCCATTGCCGAGCGCCAGCAGCTTGTGAGCCAATTCAGCCAACCCGGCGGCCCGCCTTTCTTCATCCTTTCCCTCAAAGCAGCCGGTACCGGCCTCAACCTCACCCGCGCCTCCCACGTCATCCACTTCGACCGCTGGTGGAACCCCGCCATTGAAAACCAAGCCAGCGACCGCGCCTACCGCATCGGCCAAAAAAAGCATGTGGTCATTCACCCCCTCATTTGCCGCGGCACCATCGAGCAAAATATCCACACCATGCTCACCCGCAAAAGCGCCTTGGCAGATGCCCTGCTTGGCTCCGGGCTGGAGTCCCTGCTCTGCCGCCTCTCCCCGCAGGAATTGCTGGAAATTGTTGGCCAAGGGGTATAAAAACGGCTGCTGCATGGTCCCCCCACGCAGCAGCCTAGCATAAAGTCTGTTTCAATATCAATCTTCCATCATTTTGATGAACACCTGCACAGCCGGGGCGAACTCCTCCGGGGCTTCATCAAACGAACGCTTGGAGGCATCCTCATAATCCTCCATGTATTTCTCCAAATTCTTGCCCACAATGGCTCGCTGCTTGGCAAAGGGTTTCTGCGCCTCGCGGATTTCATCCATCGTCAGTTTGCGGTCTGTCACCGTGACATCAGCCTTGGCACCGGGACCATACAATACCAAATACGGCTCTGCCATCTTCTCCAGCTTCTTGGCCATTTTTTCCGCCTCTGCGGGCTTCTTGGCTGCCTTTTTCACCATGGCTGCTGCCTTCTTGGCAACGACCAATTCTTTTTTCACCCACCCGGCCAATGCAGACTGGCGCTTCTTATCCACCTTGGGAGTCTCCTCCTCCGCGGCGGCTGTCTCCTCCGTCTTTTCTTCAGTAGCCTCGTCCTGCGCCATCACAGGGGCACTCACCAGGCAGAAAAGACCCAGCATCCATGCAGCAAATAAAGTTCTCAGTTTCATAAGCGTGCCGCCATCATAACACACGCCTCCCCCGCTTTTCAAGCTTGAATTTTGAGCATCTATGGCTTTATCAATCCAAAAAAGTGCCGCCGGAGCCACTCCCGACAAGTACAGTCTGAATACCGTTGCTACCTCTCGGTCCTGGCGGGGTTTTCCAGCTGCACCTCCGGGGAACCCCGACGGCAGGGGCATTGTGCCACATGGCTCCCTGACCGTCAAGTTGAAAATATGATTTACCGGGGCAATTATCTTTTTTTCAGGGCAGCCAGTGCGGCTTTGAGGGCACCCCAGTAGCCGGCAGATTCAATGGAGACGGTAAATTTGCGGTACCCACACCAGCGGTAGTACCAGCCCAGCGCAGCGTGAGCCGCCAGCTTCATCCACTTCTTCAGCAGAAAACGGGGGCTGTGGAAAATCTTGGCAAAAGTAGCGGCATCCACAAAGGTGACCGGCCAAGAGTCCTGCCCCAACGCGCCGATACCGTGTTGGATTTCATGGTGCTCTATATCAGAGTAATACAAGCCTTGTGAACACAGATTGGGGTAGCAGCCCAAGATGGTTCGCTTGGCTACCCGGCCAAATTCATTGGCAATCCATGAATCATACGATAAGTGCGTAGCCTGCCATTCCCACACATTCTCCTCTGTGGGCAAATCATTCAGCATATCATCATAGGCTGAGGCATGCACAATGTAACAATGGGCGCACAATGGCCCCATGATGCGGGCAGCCGTTACCTCCCCATGTGGCGTGTTGATTTGTTTGACGGGGGAGGCCAAGGGATAATACGGAGTACTGCCCAAAAAGAACATCTGCCAGTAGCTCTGCTCTTGCATCACCTCTACCAGCATTTGCCCTATGTCTCCACTCAGTGAATCATGAAACACGGCATCATCTTCCAAGATAAGCACACGTTCCCATTGGTGGTCCTTGGCATACTGCACACACCTGCGGTGTGACAGCAAACACCCGGCGCGCCCTGCCCAGAACAAGCTCTCCTCCTCCGTGCAACCCGCAAAATACGGTCCCTGCTTGTAGTCCGGCAGCATTTTGCCCCAGGTGGCGCTGATGCGGTGTATCTTACCGGCCGGCACATGGGTCAATTGTTTGCAAAGCTCCTGCCAACGATCCGTGCGGTGATCCAGATTAATCACGCATACACCATCAATATAATCCCAAAACTGCACCACTGTACTCATGAAATAATGGCTTGGTAAAATTGTTCTAATGTACTGATTTTTGAATCCCACGTCATATGCTGCCGGAGCCAGTCGCAGCGCTCGGCATGCCATTGCGGCAAGCGTGTGGTATCTGCAGCTTCTTGCAAAGCAGTAGCAATAGCCTGCTCCATAGCAGCAGAGCTTGCCTGCACCGGCACCTTGCGGCAAAACATTTCCGGCAACCATTGCTGGCTTGGTATATCTAAGCAAACGATGTTGCACCCCTGTGCCAATGCCTCCAGCAAAGCCATGCTGCCACTATCCCGGTACACGCAGGAAAGCATGGCCGTGGCCTGCTGCATGTAGGCCAGCATACAGTCGCGGCTCACCTGCGGCTCCAGCTGCAGGGCTTCTCCCGGGAGGGATATACTCTGCGCGTATTGGCGAATGGTGGCTGCATCTGCCGGCGGCACACCCACCATGCGCAGCGCCATGCGCGCTCCCCCGGCCCAAAGCCGCCGGAAAGCACGCAGCGCAAGCCAAGTGCCCTTTTGCGGGCGGGCCAGCCCACCATCGAACAAGATGTAGGGAGAAGTGGCATTTGCACCCGCAGGGCTCTCCACAATTTCATGCTCGTGGATGGCAATAGCCGGGCAAATGATGGGCGCTACCGGCAGGGCTTTCAGGCGCTCTGCTGTGGCGCTGTTGCTCACCAGCACCTGCCCCCGCGAGCGACTCCGCTTGCACCTGGAAACCAAGGGCATAGCATCCCACGGTACATAGCGCAGCGCCTCTTTGATGCGCATCTTGAGCGGTAAATCCCCATAGCGCATCAGCGGTGGCGGTATCAACTCCGCCCCGCCCACAGGCCCTATCACATAGGGCAAATCAGCGGCAAAGACATCTTGTATGTTGCGGTATTGGTTGAAAGTGACATGGTGGACCACATCGTACTTCTCCTTGCTTGCTGCCCGCTTGATGACCGCGCCTATCTTCCGCTGCCACTGCCTGTATGAAGCCGAGCCGGGATAATAGCTTACACCGCAATCCTCCTCTATCAAGCGGATGTTGAGCCCTTCTTCTGCGATGGCTCGGTGGTTGCTCTCCCCAAATTCATGGGTGGTCACCACCGTCACCCCATGACCCCGCCGCGCCAAGCCGCAAGCAACATTCCACCCCACCCCGGCCTCGCTGCCACGGTGTGCACCAAATGAATAGGATGAAAGCAAAATATTCATTGCACCGTTCTCCCCTCTAAGCTACTTATTTTTCCCGAAGGGGTCAAGTAAAAAGAAACTTCACCGGCTGTTTGAAACGCTTCTGAAGCTCTCTTTTCAAGAACGGCGGCGGCGAGCCAGCAAGGTAGAAAGTGCCAACAAGCTGAGGGTTGTTGTCGTAGGCTCCGGCACAGCAATGTATATCATGTAGGGGGATACATTCATACCCAAATCGGCCGATACTTGGGATGAGGCTAGCCAACGCTCCGTTATATCATGGCCACGGGCATCCACCAACACGCGATTTTGGGAAAGGAAGTTGCCGTTGTCATCTTCAAAAAGGAACTGCCCATCCGTACCGCCAATCTGAATCGCTACATACTGCGCACCATGGTGGTATGCGTGGTGCAAGAAGTAATCAGACGTCAGGTGGATGGTGAGAAGACCATCTGCACCGTTGTTGAAGGCTTGCACGTTCACATCTTGAAACTGGTTTACCTGGGCCAATACCAAGCCCTTGTGATTGGTGATGTAGGGGGCAATATCCGTCACCGTGATATCCACCGTTGTGTTGGCGCTCACATACACAGTCTCACCGGCAGCGGCAGGCGGGGTACCATCGGCATCCACATAAATATCATAAAAATCCTGCAAGCCGAACACGGTCTCTGCGGCCAGGGGCATGACTGCATAGGGGTCTGTCGTGCCTTTCACGGTGGTGTGAGAGGCCACATAAACCATATCGCTCATGTCCAAACTAGCGTTTTCCTTCAGCTCAACAAGGCTATAGTGGAAATGGGTATGATGCACCTTGTGCGTACCCTCATCTGTATGAGCTGTGAGGTGTACATAGCGAGCCTCATTGGTATGCTCTGCATCACCCCCCAAGGTAGCAGCTGTGCCGGAAAGATCTGTATGCACATGGTTCATGGTGGCACCATCTGCCACAGGTACGGCATCTTGATGCGCCCGGACAGACATTTGAATACCTTCAGCCTCCAAATCCAAGGTATCAAGCTTGCTTCCATCTGCGTTGGATAAGGAGGTTTTCTCTGCACCGCCCAGTAAAAGAGAACCACCCTGTGCGCCAAGACGCAGCTGCTCAATGTACTGTGTTTTAGCATTTTCTACTACCTGCATGGCTGCATCTATACCATCAAGCGTAGCCGTCAGAGATGATTCGGCCGAGGCAGATTCCAACACCTGCAAGACTGTGCGGTTCTGTACCTTGATATCGCCGCTCAGCATGTTGTGGTCGCGTATGGCAATATAACCCAACCCATCTGCAATCTCCGTTTTTTCTTCTTCCGATGCACCGGGGCTGATTTGGCTGTTGTTGAAGGTCACCGACACACCTTGACCGGTCAGCTTGCCAAGTAGCTGGATGATATGGCTGCTGCCAAAGTGGTCAAAATGCTCATGAGCCGTGCCATCTTCTTCAATGTGAGCATGGTCTGCATGATCTGAAGTAATGTAGGGGTCCGGCGTGTAGTTGTGAGCATTGATGGTAACGGAAGAGTTAGGGGAAATATCCACCTGCGTATCTGTGAACCAATCCGTATGCGCCGTCACCAAGGCACCATCCTGCAACTGTACCCAGCCTTTGTTATCCGTGGTCACGCCGGGTTTGATGGTACTCCATGCATCGAATTTCGTGATACCGTCATCCTCAAAGAGCCGCGTATCCATCGAGAGGATACCGCCCGCCCCCACGGTGAGGGCGTATACCGTGCTCAAATTGCTCACAGAACCCACAAAGATGCGCTGCCCCGCACCGGAATAAATGGTGCGCACCTGCAACGCGTGGTCTACCACAAATGTGCCGCCTGCTACATCCAACTCATCCAACCAAGCATCATACACACTCTGGGTGGTACCGGCACCTTCCTTGCGTACGCTCAAATCACCTAATGTACCGCAGCCGTAGTGGTGACACGTTTCACCCACCATGGGAATATCATCGCGGTGGGTCGTATCATAATTGGTGGTGCGCTGGAATTCACCATAGCCCAAAGCACCGTCATAGTCACCATCCTTCAAACCACGGATGACGAGGGTAATACTCTTTTCCTCGCTCATATTGACAACGGAGGAGTTGATAGGGCCACCATCGTTACCGGCGCCAACCAACGAGTTGATGATAGCCTCTTGCGTATCGGCATAGGCTGCACCCTCAATGGCATCCAAAGCCAAAACCGTACGCTCCGTACCGTTTGCAACAGAAAGGTCTATGTTGGTCTTTGTCCAGTCCTTGGTGGCCACTTCATCCTGCGAAGTATCGGATTTGGAGGTGGTCATGATTTCCAGCTGCACCTTGCCGCCAGCTGCATCTGTGGCAGCCCCCCATAAGTTACCATCCATGCAGATGGTGCCGGCAAAGGTGCTGGGGTCCAGCACTTTGAACACAGCATAAGTCCACGCCGGGCGGTCGCGCCCCTCCAGCGTCTCCATATCCTCTCCGCTCGTGGGAGCAGATACGCCATACAAAGTTACAACTGTATCGGATTCACCATGTAGAGAACTGAGTACCAATTTGTTATCGTGTGAATTAGCTATACGTGCATCCACCACGGTATCGTAATCAGCATTGTTGGGGTCCACATACACATTGGCAATGACAGGGTTGCTAATGGTGCAAGTGACCATGCCCTCACCAATATAAGCGCCGCCATATGCTTCTTGCCACGCCTTATCAACCTGATCATCATTAAAATCACCCCAAAGGGTAGCACCATTGAGAATGGTGATATTGCCGATACCCAGAGCATCTTTGTTCTGCATGACCAACACACCACCCTGCAACCAAGAACCACCGCTATAACTATTGGCCGTAGCAATCACTGCCATGCCATCACCCATTTTTTGGAGGGTGGTCTTCCAGTTACCATTAAAATGATGACCTGTCAACTCAACCGGTGCAGCATCGCGTATGCTACCGCTGCCATAGAAGTAGTAGTTGGTGGCATCTTGTGTACCGCTCACACCGGCCAAAGTATACTCTGAGTTGAGGATAATTGAGACGGGAGCCACCTCTCCTTCAATCTGTACTTTCTGGAAACCAAGGGGCAACTTGACAGAACCATCCACCTTGAACCCATCTTCCTCTGATACCACCACACCGCCATGCAGCGGAGCATTCACCTTGACTGTTTCAGCACTGTTTTCTAGGATGGTATTTTCTTTCCAATTTTCCGGCTGGTAGAGGTTACCAAACAATACCACTTGGCCATTTTCAAAGGGTAATTGCTCTTTCCAGCGTTTATCAAATGTGGTGATAGCTCCTTCTTCTTTGGGAGCAGAGGCAGCCCAGGTGTATGTATCAGTCATGCCGGACCATGTGCGGCGCGGATCACCACTCACCGTCATCACCAGGTAATCTCGTGTCCCGGCATCTGCGGTCGATACGTCATCCATCGTGTCCAAGATACCGAAATAACCATAACCTAACGAAATTAAGCGCTCTGTAAAAGCGGAGGAATCCTCCGTTTTGGTAATCGAGCCGTCCTCCCCGTAAGTGACAATGGAAATATCATTGGCAGCGGCCAAATAATATGTTTTGTCGGAAAAATCCTCACTTGAGAAATCCACTCCGCTGAAGTTAATGGACACATTGGAGGGGTTATTTACCATCGACAAATCACCCGATACATCTAACAGCACTTGTTCCTTGTTGGTAGAGGGGATGACGTCTTCCACGCGGAATGTGAGGGCAGCACCCGGTTTCAACGCAACATCACCCTCCAACCAAGCGGTCTTTATGCTTTGATTTGCCCCCGAATTTCGGGTGTAAACAGTCAAAGTCTTGGATTCATTGATGGTGACAAGACGGCTCGTGGGTACAACGGCATAGCTCTCGCCATCCTGACTCTTGAATGAGGATGTGGTATCTGCCGCAATGGGTGTCCAGTTCACAGCTCCGTCTGTATTTTCAGCCGTGGCACCCAGCTGCAGGGTTGTACCCCCCTACCAGGTTCATGTTTCCTTGTAAATCCAAGTTATTGAAACCCAATGTACCACCATAAAGATAAACATCCTGCAACAAGGCGGTGTGAATGTATTGAGAAGAAGCGCTGCGCTTCGTAATACTCAGCTCTGTAAGGCCATTGTGGAAGCCGCTCTGTTGCTGGGTCCAGAAAGAATCCGTCTCTGCCGGGCTCGTTTCAAAGCCATCGCCCCAGAAAATGTGGCCCTCGGTAGGCTCAGCATAGGATTGGGCATACCCCATGGCGCCGGAGTAAACATACTTGGCCGTAGCATCATCTTCTTTCGCGCCAATGGTTAGGTTGGTAGTGGCATTCACAACCGTGCGCACATGCCACACTTCTTCATTCTGGGCAAAGGTGTGGAATTCACCTTTTTCAATGGCATCGCCATTCTTATCAATGTAGATGTAGCCGGAGCCATGAAAATCTGCCTTGAGGCCACGCAGGCCCACATTGCCGGAAAGCACCAAAATGTTACTGTAAGTCTGGCGGGTCTTCCCGTTATCTTGAGTCAGGGGTACACCGGAAAGGAGAGTACTATCCATCACCACGCTCTCACGCGTCAAATCCAAAAGAGCATGTTGTAATTTATTGTCCTGCAATACCACCTGAACCGAACCGGCTGTTCGCTGGTCGATGCAGTTAGAGCGCAAAGGTGAGGTATTGATGGTATTTTTCAGCTCCACGGTACCGTTGAATGTGCTCACGACATCCTTGTTGCTCTTCGTGGACTCATTGAGGAGAATGGAGGTAATGTAGGAGGAATCATGGTACCCACCCCAAGTGGAACAATAACCGGTGAGGATGAGTTTATCTGTCTTCTTGCCGGTACCCATCAACGCTCCGCTTACAGTAAGGTGACGCCAGTGGCGAGGCAGGTTCTCATGGTTCTGCGTGCCGGCATGAGTATAGGCGGCTGTGGAAAATGAGATGGTGAGCTGCCCGGCCTTGCTCGGGTCGTTATCCACCATCACAATATCATTGGTGATGGAGGGAGAGCGGTAACCGGAGGTGTGGCCGGTCTCATGCAAATAACACACCATGATTTCCGTACCGGTCACGGTGCGTGAAATCCACTGTCCGTCCTCACTTTGATTCGCGGTGGTGTTGCTCTGCCAAAGGGGCAAATCCCATGTGTTATCCGTATGCACGGTAATGGCACCTTGGCCTGCAGCCCCCACAGCTGCCAGATAGAGACCACCTTGGTTCACCTCTATACCACCGGTAAAGGTATTGTAGGAGCCCAATACCAGCATGGCCTCGCCATCTTTCACTATTTTAGTGGGTGTCACGCTGCCATCTGCCGCTACATGATCGGTGATGGTGATTTCTCCATCCGTAGCATCCAAAGCATAGCCAAATTTCAGGCGCGCTTCGCCCCCGTTGCTCACAATACCCAAATTTTCATTGGCCGTCACATGGATGTGCCCGGGGGCCACTTGCCCCTCAATCAGCACGATGCGTCCCTCAGCCCCCACGGTGTCGCCATGATAGTTTGTATCACCAAAATTCACTCGGATACCATCTACATACACACCGGGGCCTTTGCCATAGCTCTGCTCATGCCAGCCGGTGTTTTCGCTGCTGCCATCTGCCCGCCAGGTATTGCCCAGCACCATGCCGCGATGCTCTTCCGGGGTAGTGCCGGCAATTTCCCCACTCCATATATACCCCACGGCGGGGTCTACAACAGGTGGCCATACATCCTTCACCAAGTCAATGTATACGGTGTTGCCCTCCGTACGCAATGTGCCGTTGTATGCATGGCCATCTACCGTGTTCAAATAAATGCCGCTGCTTTCATTTTGACTCAGCGTGGCTGCATTGTTCAGGGTGGCAAAGACTAGGGTGGCTGTGTCTTCTTCCAGTTGCCACCCGTTCAGGGTCATATCACTCCCAAAGTTTACACTTGTACCATCCAGGTTGAACCATGGTGTATCAAGTTCAGGAGCGGTGCCATTGTACACAAAAGCCTCGCTTATGCTTAAGCTCCCGCTTCCTGTCAGGTTGACTGTTTTGCCGGTACCCAACCCGTTTAATTGCAATTCTGCAACTGCCGTGTTGCCGCCAACGTTCCACGTGGAACCTGCGGAAAGCGTGGCTGACCCCACCGTCGTGTTGTCGACTGTCTGCAATTCACCCGCCTGCAATACAAGCTTGGTGACGCTTAAATCACGGTCAAAATCCAAGATACCCCCCAGCACCCGCACGTCCGTCAAGGAGCTGGAAGAACCATTGTCTACAATTGTTTGGCGGTTGCTCCCCACTTTGATGAGGTTCAACCCGGCAGCCAATCGGCCACCGTAGCTATAATCGCTGTTGGCATCGCTTGTACCCAGCGTCAGTGTGTAGTCCGAGCCAATGTTATTTTCTACCAGCACATCGCCTGTATCATCACCTTGGTCCAAACCTTTGATGCTTGTATCACCGGTAAGCACCAAGTTGATATCCTGCGGGGAACTACCCGTTGTATCTACCGGGCTGTTGCTCAGTCCTGCGCTGCGGGTAAAATCAAACACCGTGTTCTTCCAATGTGCCCCGGATATATGCAAACTCACCGTCCCTCCATTCGAACTTTGATAGATACGCCCCGCAAACCAATTCCCCGTGTCTGTCCCATCGAATTTGAATATGGTCTCCCCGCTTGTGTTGGTGGCCTGCAACAATAAATCACCACTGCCAGTCAAGTTCTCAAAATCATAGGTACCCGCACTCGGCAAATAAGTACCCACTATGGCCATATCCCCGGTCGCGGCACTCTCGGTTACGCTAATGGTGCCTTTGTACGTATTGTTCTCGCCTCCTAAGTAGAGAGAGTTCCCCTCCCCTACTTCTATCTGTGTAAGGGTCTGCCCCTCCAAACCGTTGCTTGCCGTACCATAGGAGAAGCTGCCGACTTGTTCTCTATCCACCCAAAAGCCAACACTACCGGATGTATCCCATCCTGCACCGTTGTACGAACCATATTGCTCTATGGAATATGTTGAGAAGATGAGGTAGTAGTTTCTTTTTACCTTTGTCGGCCCCTGTGCTGTCAGCCCATCACTTCCCACATAAATTGCCGCTACATCATCGACTACAAGAGGCTCTCCTGCTGCCATTACTACAGTAGACATGCTTACAAAGCTTACAAGCCATTTGTACAGCTTAGGGTGAAGATGCAGTTTCATTCCGTTCGTAGATAGCGTTGATGTGTGAAAATTTTCCCGGGAAGTATAGTCCCTTTTTACCCTTTGTCAAGCCATCTAATATTAATATTTTAATGTTAGATACTGTACTGAACCACCCCTAAGCTACTTGTTTTTTGCATAAAAAAATGTGTAAACGCATGAGAATCATGGACAAAGTAATCATTCCTGAATTGAAATGTTAAAATGATAATTTCTTGAAGTTAACAAACTTATATCGGCTATAAATCAAGAAATTCACTACACCTCCAAAACGCTTGAGTCAGCATGTTTTCCTTGCCTGGTTTGCAAATACTATGTACAATCAGGCTCATGCAAGAGGAGCAACAGATGCTTACACCAAGCATGAAACTTTTGAGAGATACCGTACTGGCCGCCACAGATCCCCTGCACTTGCCGGTACACAACGCTGTAGCCAAGGCGTGCCAACTCATCCGCCAAGAGACTCAGGTACGCGGAATAATTGATGCCATGATTGAACGGGATGAATGCTATTTTGAAGCCATTCAGCGAGAATCCCCTGCATACCACGCGGCCGTACACCATGCGCTAGAGCTTATCCCCCTGCTAATAGCCGCCGGCGATAGCCCCAGCCCACAAGCCCTTGCAAGTGCACGTTACAACTGCGACCCGCTTATTCAGCAAGCCATACTCGGCCTCTTGCCCCGTCTTCCCCTTTAAATTGCGTTATCAACTTCTTGCTAGGCAACATCTCGCTTGACATGAGGGCGCGGTGGGGCTACAATTCCCGCGGACTCGTATCAAGCCCGTTTTGAGAGTTATGTACAACCCTGATTTTAAGAACCGATTGATATCAGACTTGGCTGATTTGAAGGCAGCCGGTTTGTTTAAGGAAGAGCGCTTTATTGCCACCCCGCAGTATTCTGAAGTGGGGTTGAAAGATGGTAGCAGCGTCATCAACATGTGCGCCAACAACTACCTTGGCTTGGCCAACAGCCCTGAGCTGGAGGCAGCAGCCAAGGATGCCATCGACCGCTGGGGCTATGGCATGGCCTCTGTTCGATTCATCTGCGGCACCCAGACCCTGCACAAGACACTGGAGGAGCGTCTGAGCGCATTCCTCGGCACGGAAGACACCATCCTGTTCGGCTCCTGCTTTGATGCCAACGGTGGTTTGTTCGAAGCCTTGCTCAGCAAGGAAGATGCCATCATCTCCGACTCTCTGAACCATGCCTCCATCATCGATGGTGTGCGCCTGTGCAAAGCAGCCCGCTACCGCTACAAGAACAACGACATGGAAGACCTGGAAGCCAAGCTGCAAGAAGCTAAGGCCGCCGGTGCCCGCACCATCCTGATTTCCACGGACGGTGTATTCTCCATGGACGGTATCGTGGCCAGCTTGGACAAGATACACGAGCTTGCCGAGAAATACGGTGCGCTGGTACACTTTGATGAATCGCACGCCACAGGTGTGTTGGGCAAGCGTGGTCGTGGTACGCACGAGCATTGCGGCCTTTTCGGCAAGATAGACATCACCACCGGCACCTTCGGCAAGGCACTGGGTGGTGCCTCCGGCGGCTACGTATCTGCCCGCAAGGAGATTGTAGACATGCTGCGCCAGAAATCCCGCCCCTACCTGTTCTCCAACAGCGTGATGCCCGCCATCGCCGCCACCACCATCAAGGTGCTGGATATCTTGGAAAGCTCCACCGAGCTGGTAGAGCGCGTGCAGAGCAACGCTGCCTATTTCCGCAAGGGGATGGAGGAATGCGGCTTCACGCTGGCCGGTGCCGGCCACGCCATCGTGCCTGTGATGATTGGTGATGCTGCCCTCTCCCAGAAGATGAGCAACCGCTTGCTGGAGCTGGGTGTGTACGCCATGGGCTTCTTCTACCCGGTGGTGCCCAAGGAACAAGCACGCATCCGCACGCAGATTTCTGCGGCCCACACCACAGAGCAGCTTGACCGCGCCATTGCTGCCTTTGCCACCGCCGGCAAGGAGCTAGGCCTCATCAAATAAGACTTTCGGTCTTCATATCCCTGCCCGACCCGCTCCTTATCAGCCGGGTCGGGCATTTTTCACCTGCCATTCTTCCCCACCGGCTCATGTACACCAGCTTTTTTGATGTGTTCTCCATTGGTATTGGCCCCTCTAGTTCGCACACCATGGGCCCTATGCGCGCCGCCGCTCGCTTTGTGGCAGATTTGCAACGCAGTGGCAAGCTCTCTTCCGTATGTAGCGTGAAGGTGGATTTGTATGGCTCCCTGGCGCTCACCGGTGAGGGGCACGGCACCCCCTCTGCGGTAGTATACGGTCTGCTCGGACTGGAAGCTGAAACCATGAACCTGAACCATGATTTTCTGGGCGAGGTAATGGATCAAAAAAAACTGGCGTTGAACGGCAGCCACACTATTGATTTTGACTTTCAGGCGGATATCATCTTGCAAAAAGACACCTTCCTGCCGCAACATGCCAATGGCATGCGCTTCCGCGCGCTGGATGCCCAAAACTCCCACCTGGCAGATGAGGTATATTTCTCCGTAGGTGGCGGAGCCGTGCGACGAGCGGATGAAATGAACACGCCCCCGCAATCCCCCAAACCTGTGCCTTTTGAGTTCAATTCATGCAATGAATTGGTCTCCCTTTGCTACAAACACAAAATGAGCATTGCAGAGCTGGTGCGCCGCAATGAAACTTCTCTCTACCCGGCCCCGCTACTCAAGGCACGCCTGCGCCGCATTATCAATACCATGCAGCAAGCGGTGGAACGCGGTATCAGCACCTGGGGCACCCTGCCCGGCGAGCTCCAACTCGCTCGCCGAGCTCCCCAAATTTACATGAGCTTGGAAGACCAATTCCACCGCAACGCGACTGATGCTCTCACCATCATCGACTGGATTAACCTCTGGGCTTTTGCCGTCTCTGAAGAAAATGCCGCCGGTGGTCGCGTAGTGACAGCCCCTACCATGGGCTCTGCCGGGGTGCTCCCCGCTGTGCTCCGCTATTTTGAACGCTACGGCAGCAAAAAAGCCCCTACGGACCTTGAAACCGGTATGGAAACCTTCCTGCTCACCGCCTCGGCTATTTGCAGCCTGTACCGCTCCAACGCCTCCATCTCCGGCGCAGAGGTGGGTTGCCAGGGTGAGGTAGGTGTGGCTTGCTCCATGGCAGCTGCGGGCCTTACCGCCGCCATGGGTGGCACTGTGGCCCAAGTGGAAAACGCCGCAGAAATCGCCATGGAACACAACCTCGGCCTCACCTGCGACCCTATCTGCGGTCTTGTCCAAGTCCCCTGTATTGAGCGCAACGCCATCGGTGCTGTCAAAGCTGTGAATGCCGCCCGCTTGGCCATGCGGGGGGATGGTTCCCATTTCGTGAGCCTTGATAGCGTCATTGCCACCATGGATGAAACCGGCCGCGCCCTCCAATCCGGCTACCGCGAAACCGCCCTCGCAGGTCTCGCACGCAACGCCTTTACCTGCTAATATGACAAATGCATTGCACACTCTCTCCTCCAGCGAGGAAACAGCCAAGGAACGTATCATTTGGCTAGATAGTCTCAAAGGGGTGGGGATTCTTCTTGTTGTCATTTTTCACACGCTTTCTGCCACACCTTTCGGGACTTACCTGACGGCCTGCTATATGCCGCTCTTTTTCATTGCCTCAGGCTACATTTTCTATAAAAAAGGAAGAAAAAATTGGCAATTGAAAAGGCTTCTCGTACCTTATACCATATGGATTATTTTCTATTTATGTTTGGTCTGTGCTTTTCTTTTGCTCAACAATGCATTTACTTGGAAACAATGCTTAACCTACGCAGGAGGAGCCATTTGGTCGCGTTTCTCACTGTTTCCTATTGATACTACGCCTAACATCGTTCTTTTACCACCGGGTGCCCGCCCTCTTTGGTTCCTTACCTGCATGGTTTTGTCCTCCCTGCTCTCCCTGCCTCTTATACGAACCCAACAAAGCAAGCTTCGTCTTTTACTAGCCATCGGTTATATTATTCTTTCTATTGCCTTGGCATATTTACCTATTCTCCTGCCATGGAGTTTGGACACGGCTTTTATGGGGGCTCTCTTCATCTGGTCAGGTTATATGGCTGCACAATGGAATCTTTCTCACAAATCCCAATTAGCACTCTTTGTATGTGCTTTGGCATTATATATTCTTCTCGTCTATGTGAACGGCGAGATAAATATGTCCGTTCGTATCTATGGAGATTTCGCCGCTTGGAGTATCCCTTTATTTCTTTCAATCGGCATCTTAGGTACTTATTGTTATGCATTTGTATGCAATTTGCTAAACTCGAACTTCATTGGCCGCTCTTTGGCTTATTTAGGGCAAGCCTCCTTGACTATCATGTGTGTTCACAGTTTGTTTATCATCCTCTTTGATGATATCTTCAATCTAACACAGTGTTTAAATTTTCTTCCTTATCCTATCCAAATGGTGTGCCTCACATCGATTGTTATTTTGGCAAGCTATTCTGTTGATTTTCTCCTCCACTTGCCTAAACGCTTCCTCAAACATTCCTCTTGAAGAAATAAGCTACCTTTCCTTTAAGAAAACTAAAATATCATTCTTTTGTCAGCAATCCACAGAATGTGTGGGAAAAATTTTAAAAACCACAAGATATAGTACAACTTGATAGAAACTTATAGAAAATCTGGTAATTTTAGATAATTGAGCTTGCAAGGGGGAGTAGAAAAAAGTAAAATGCAGTCAACCTAAAGGAACAAGTCATGAAATTCGCCCTTGCAAAACAAGTACTGTTGGACGGCCTGAACAAAGTAGCCGGCGTGGTATCGAACCGGCCGAGTCTGCCGATTCTCTCCAACGTGTTGCTGGAAGCAGCTGATGGAGAGCTGAAGCTGACCACCACCAACATGGAGTTGACCATTCTGGCTAAAGTGCCCTGTATTGTGACCACCCCCGGTGCAGCAACCCTGCCGGCCAAGAAGCTGCAGAGCATTGTGCGCGAGATGCGGGATGGGGAAATCAGCATAGAAGTACGCGGCACAACGGCCACCATTTGCTGCAACCGCGCCAAGTTCCGACTGAACGGCATAGCAGCAGACGAGTACCCGCAGTTACCTGTTTTCAAAGAAGCCCGCGAGTTCAAAGTTCCGCAAGCGATGCTGAACCGTGGCATTCGCTACACCGAGTTTGCCATTTCTAACGATGGTACGCGCTATGTGCTCAACGGTATTTACACCTGTTTCCAAGATGGCAAGCTCACCTTGGTGGCAACGGATGGGCGCCGCTTGGCTCTGTTTGAAAACGACTTGGAGTTCCCGGAATCCCAGCAGGTGTGCATTGATATTCCCAGCCGCGCCGTAGCAGAAATTCACCGCTTGCTGGGCGATGCAGGCGATGTGATGGTGCGTATCACCAGTAACCAGGCTTCTTTCGACTTTGGCGATACACTACTCATCACCAAGCTGATTGACGGCAACTACCCGAACTACCGCCAGGTGATTCCCAGCCGCTACAGCGAGCGCATCTCCATGCCCGCACAGGACCTCAACGAGATTGTACGCCGCGTATCCCTGCTCTCCGCAGAGAAGACCAATACAGTTACTTTCCGCTTCACGCCGGGTATGATGGAGGTGCAATCCAGCGCAGCAGAACTGGGTGATGCCAATGAAGAAATGCCCATTGATTACAGCGGCCGTGAGCTGGCTATCACCTTCAATGCAGATTTCATCCAGGCTCCGCTCAAGGCCGTAGGCGACAATGAAGTGGCACTGGACTTGATTGATTCTTCCAGCCCGGGTGTCATGCGTGTGGCAGATGAGTTCCTGTATGTGCTCATGCCCATGCATTCCTGATAAGGAAGCAACAGATTTTTTCTCACTGACATAATTCCAGGGGTTTGGGAGGAGAGGCGCGGATGTTATAGCCTCTCCTCCCTCTTTTTGTCTTTGTACGCAAAAAAGGCCGCAAAATCGCTTTGTGGAGCGTTTTGCGACCCTCATGAGGGAAATTACCAAATACCGATAAAACGAGCTGTTTTGGGCTATTCTGTGCCTTGGAAGCAGGTTTAATTGCTTTACTTGAGCACAAGGGAGACCGGACAATGGTCGGAGCCTGTCACATCTGCATGGATATTGGCTTCTTCCACGCGGGGCAAGAGCGTTTCAGATACGCAGAAGTAGTCAATACGCCAGCCCACGTTCCTAGCGCGGGCACCGCCACGGAAGCTCCACCAAGAGTAAGCATCGCGTGCATCGGGATGAAGGCGGCGGAAGGTATCCGCAAAACCGGCTTGCAGAAGGAGTGTAAAGCCGGCACGTTCCTCATCTGAGAAACCGGCGCTGAAATGGTTGGCAGCGGGGCGTGCTAAGTCTATTTCCTCATGTGCCACATTCAAATCTCCGCAAAAGACAACAGGCTTTGTTTCTGCTAAGCGGGCAACATAGGCTCGGAAGGCGGCATCCCACTCCTGGCGGTACGGCAGGCGAGCCAACTCATTTTGAGAGTTGGGCGTGTAGCAATTCACCAAGTAAAAATCTTCAAATTCCATGGTGGCAACGCGCCCTTCTGTATCATGCTCCGGCACTCCAATGCCTGTGGAAGTGCTCAACGGCTGCACCCGGGAAAGGATGAGCACACCGGAATACCCCGGACGCTGAGCAGGATTCCACAGAGCATGTGGCCAAGATGCCAGCCAGAGGTCACTTACCTGCTCCGGGCGTGCTTTTATCTCCTGCAAGCAAAGGATATCAGGTGCCAATTCATCCATCTTCTCTGCCAAGCCTTTGCCCAGCGTAGCGCGGATACCGTTGACGTTCCAGCTGACAATTTTCATGGTGTTGTAAGAGGGTATTTACTTCTCGTATGTAACAATCTCCAGCTTAGGAGCGTTGATGAGCTTCATCACGTCTTCGCCGGGTTCCTTAGCTGTAGAGGGGATAGGGAGCAGCTTATTTTCCCAAGGCTGGAATGAGGCATCCGGCTTAATATCCCCACCTGTGGCCAATGAGAAGAAGCCGAGCGTGGGATTAAAGCGGCAGTTGATTTCCATGTTGGGGTTGCCATCCTTGGTGAAACGGAACTCGGAAGCTTGGCTCCACTTATTGTCTGCCCAGCGCCAAGCGGGGCCGAAGGTAGCGCGGCGTTCATACTTCTTGGATGCCACATTGCGGCGGAAGTCCTCCACAAAGCCACAGCCACCACCCAGACCACGGTTCAGTGCCTGAATACGCCAGCAGCTCAATAGCTCCCATTGCTTTGTTTCCGGATCCCAAATATACCCCGCCAGTTGGCGGAAATCCTCGCCATCCGGCCGCTCAATCACCAAGGTGCGAATCTTTTCGCCCTCTTTCCAATTAAACGGGCGCATAGAATTACCACCCGTACCCTCACCACCAAAGCGGCGTGTGGTTACAAGGCGCCCCTTCTGCACCAGCTTGGCGCGTTCCTCCTCAGGGGCAGCGTGCGGATTATCCCCGCTGTCTTTCGCATCCCAAATAGAGAAAATAGCCACGCGCTCACCCCTGCCACCGGGTTCTTTTTCTGCCAGTTCCTGCACACCAATATAGCCACAACCAAAATTGTTGCAGGCAAAATAGGTACCGGGAGCGCTCTTTTCTACCACCATTTCGGTATAGGCGGCAGAATGTGAACGAATGGCCGGCAAGTAACCCAGATGCACGGATGCACATTGGCGAGCAGCCATATTTTCCGGAGCCCAATAGTCCGAATTGCGGTCGGCCATAGCCTGCTGCCCACAGAGTGTGAGAGCAGCCACGGCTCCTGCCAGTATGGATATGACGGGTTTCATCGCCGCACATGATAGCAAATTTATTCACATTTGGCAAGCTCCACCACGTTGTCATCGCAAGGTTTTGACTTGTCAGCGCTCAAGATGAACGATAGAATAGGCGGCATGCAGGATTTTTCCCCAACGCGGCGCACTCTGTTGAAAGGGCTGGGGTTACTGGCCTTGGCAGCTCTGCCGGCATGCCGCCGCGCACAGGAATATGCAGTACAACCGGAAGAATGCCCGGAATGGATGCACCCCGGCAAAGCCACCTGCTTTGCCACCTGCATGCCCTGGGCAAACGGAGCCTTGCCTATGCTGGCTGTATGCCACCGGGGAGTTCCCACTTCTCTACAACCCAACCCTGCTTACACCGCTAAGCGTGGCTTGCCCGCTTTTGCCCAAGCTGCTATCTTGGATTTGTATGATGAACACCGCTTGGCGAAACCCAGTTTCAATGGCAAGTCATATCCATGGGAGGGCCTGCAAGGAGCTTTCCGGGCTTGGGCACGGGCGATTCAGAGCGGACGCCGTACAGCATTTTTGTTACCACAGGGATACTCCCCTATCCGCCAACAACAATGCGCGGCTCTTGTAGCCCACAGTGGGGTCAAATGCTATGCCTACGATACCGTTTGCCAACCCCGTAGCAGCACTTTTGAGGCCTTGGAAGCCATACAAGATGCTACGGTGGGCCCCCCACGCTTGTTTTCCACCGGTTTCGGCTCATTGGATGACTTGATAGCCGATATGCCCGACACAGATTTGCTTTTCATCTTCACCCCGGCAGATGTTGCGGCCTATAGACCTGATTTTGCCCGAATACTGCAACAAACAACTGCTGAAACAGTACGGTTTTGCCTGTTTGCGGATGAAACATCCAAATGCTGCCAATATGCAGTACCGCAGACTCATTTTTTGGAAGAATGGGGAGCGGAAGCCGATGCGTACGGCAACCTGTGTTTGCGGCAACCGGTCACTCTCCCTCTCCGCCAAGCCGTAGCAGAGGCCGATGCCCTCCATGCATTGCTGCATGAAGGACGTTTACCTTTGGAAGATGCCACCCACACTTTACCCAGCCGCACATGGGTGGAAAAATCTGTAGGCAACTTACAACAAGCACTCAAAAAAGGCTTTGTGAGCCAAGCTTGCCCGCTGCCCGTCCTGTGTCCCCCGGCAAATCAATCTGTGCCGTATGTTCATCCATTCTTTGCGGATGGGCGTTTCCTGCATAATCGGTGGCTGCAAGAAACTTACGATCCACTCAGCGGCACGGCCGGAGCACCGGCCGTTTATTTGCACAGCAGCAACAGAAGGAAACGGCCCCCCAAATATCCCCATGCCTCTGTGCAGGTGAAGCAATACACCCTGCCTGCTCAATCCTGGCCCGGGTTGCCGGAAAGATTGTTCCCCATGTTACCGGGATTGGAAAAAGTGGACTTCTATGATTTGTGCGAACAAACATACCCCTTGCTCAAGCCAAAAGGCCCCTGCAAACCCACAATATCCACCTATAGTGCGCCGCCTGCTCAATCTCCCCAATGGGGGATGACGATTGATGTGAGCGCTTGCATTGGCTGCGCTGCCTGCGTGCTGGCTTGCCGCGCGGAAAACAATATCCCCACCGTAGGTAAAGAGGAAATGATGCGCCATCGGGATATCCAGTGGCTGCGCATCGACCACTATTTTGATGCGGTGAAGAAAAAGCCTCTTTTCGTGCCGATGGCATGCCGCCATTGCGAGGATGCGCCATGCGAAGCTGTATGCCCGGTGAACGCCACGGTACACACAAGCGATGGGCTCAATGCCATGGTGTATCCCCGCTGCTGGGGTACGCGTTATTGCGCGGCAGCGTGTCCTTACCAAGTCCGCACGTTCAACTTCCACGATTATGCCCGCCAAGCTCATGCTGCCACCCACTTGCCACCCAACCCGGACGTGACGGTGCGCTCCCGCGGTGTAATGGAAAAATGCACCTATTGTGTGCAACGCATCAATCTGGCCAAAGCAGAAAGCACCACGCCCCAGGCTGCTTGTCAGATGGCTTGCCCCACTCACGCTATCAAGTTGATAGATTTGGTGAAGGATGCCCCGGCTCAGGTGTGTACGAGTTTTGATGCGCCCGGCACAAAACCCCACACGCTCTACCTCCTCAGCAAGTAAAAGAAGCCAATACGGCCTCTGCACAGCGGCGACCATCCAAGGCCGCAGAAACAATACCACCTGCATAGCCTGCTCCCTCGCCACAGGGGAAAAGACCTGCCAGTTGGGGATGCTGCAAGGTAGCAGCATCTCGCGGTATGCGCACAGGAGAGCTGGTCCGCGTTTCACAGCCGATGAGCAAAGCATCCTCCCCGGCAAAACCGCGCAATTTGCGATCAAAGAACTGCAAACCTTCACGCATGCGTGTACAAACACTATCCGGCAAAAGGGCATTCAAATCCCAAGAGGTAATACCGGGATGATAACTGGTGCGCGGCAGGGTATCAGATACGCGCCCGGCCAAGAAATCTATCACACGCTGAGCAGGTGCTTTTTGCATACCGCCACCGGCTTGGGAAGTGGCTATTTCCAAAGCTTTTTGATACGCTATACCGGAGAGCATCCCGTACTCCGGCAGGTATAAATCCGTGTCTTCCGGCTCCACCGTCACCACGAAACCTGAATTGGCAAAGGGGGAGTTGCGGCGGGAAAGCGACATGCCATTCACCACCACTTCATCATTTTCCGTGGCGGCCGGTACGATAAACCCACCGGGACACATGCAGAATGAATGCACGCCGCGTTCACGTATCTTCGTAGCCAAGGTATAGCGGGCAGCAGGCAATTCCTGAGGGCATTTTTCGCCGGGTCGCAGGTGATATTGGGCAGCATCAATGAGGGCTTGCGGATGCTCTATGCGTACCCCCACGGCAAAGGGTTTGCGCTCCAATTGAACGCCCTCGGCATACAACATGCGGTACACATCGCGTGCGCTGTGTCCGGTGGCCAAAATCACGGCATCCGCCTCCCATTCGCGGCCATCTGCCGTGCGCACACCACGCAGCCTTTTTCCATCTGCAGATTTGAGCAAACCGTTCACCCGTGAACCGAAATATACTTCTCCCCCGGCATTGAGGATACTGTGGCGCATGGCACGGATGATGTTGGGCAATTTATTGGAGCCAATATGCGGGTGCGCATCCGTCATGATTTCCGGTGCCGCGCCGTGGGCTACAAAGGTCTTGTAAATCTCCATCACCGGACCGCGTTTCGTAGCACGGGTAAAGAGTTTTCCATCCGAGAAAGTACCGGCTCCACCCTCACCAAAGCAGTAGTTGGAATCCTCTACTACATAGCCTTTGCAGTTGATGGGTTGTAAATCAAACCGGCGGGCAGATACATCCTTGCCTCGTTCTAAAATAATGGGTTTAAGCCCCAATTCCAAGCAGCGCAATGCAGCAAAAAGACCGCCTGGTCCACTCCCCACGATGATGACGCGGCGTGCCTCTGCTGGAACAGACGGATATTGGCACACCAATGCCTCGGCAGCCGGCAAAGCCTCATCTACTGCCACAAGATAACGTAACTGCTTGCAAATGGGACGTCGACGAGCATCTATACTCTCTTTGAGCAAACGCATCCCCATAATACGTTTGGGGGAAATGCCCATCTTTTGCGCTGCCGCCTTGCGGCAAGCTTCTTCTTTGCCGGCCTTGCGCAATGGCAGGTGAATGTCCAGCTCCCGAATCATGATTCAGATATACTTTGGCGCATTCCTAAGGCCGGAACATCTTCATTGACGGAGCCTACCAGCTCCGCAGGTACCCCGGCAACTGTTGTATGCGGGGCCACATCGTGCAACACAACAGATGAGGCCGCTATTTTTGCACCCTCACCAATTTCTACACGCCCCAATACCTTGGCACCCGCGCCAATGAGCACCCCACTGCGTACAATCGGGTGGCGATCACCACCTTTTTCTTTGCCTGTACCGCCCAAGGTCACTTCGTGCAACATGGATACGTCGTTCTCGATAATGGCAGTTTCACCCACCACAAATCCGGTGCCGTGGTCCAACAAAATGCCACAACCTATGCGTGCTGCGGGGTGAATGTCTACCCCAAATACCTCGCTGCCGACACTTTGGAAAAGAAGTGCCAACAAATGCCGCCCTTCTTGCCACAGCAAGTGGGCTACGCGGTATGTGGCCAAGGCATGAAAACCTTTGAAGAACAGAAGTGGCTCCAAAACATTGTGACAGGCGGCATCGCGGTCTACCACGGCCATCAAATCCGCAGCCAAGCAATCCACAGTCACCGGATTATTGCGCAAAATGGTGCGAATGAGCGGCTCCAAATCATCCCGTCCAATGTCTCGGCGGGAAAGCTTGCGAGCCAAACGGACAGCGACCGCGCTGCAAAGTGAGTTGCGGCTCAACACCACATCATCTAACATGCCGGCAAGTTTCGGCTCTGCCAGAGCTACTTTTTCTGCCTCGGCATAGATGAGTTTCCACACCGTTGTTGCCATGCCAGGAGTTTGCGGCACCATTTTTTCGGGGCGTATCATGGCTCAAATAGGTGTTATTTGCAGCAGTCGCGCAGCATTTCATCCACACGATAGGTCATTTCCGCCAGGGCTTCGCGAGCTGGCGATTCCGGGAATAACCATAACTCTTCACGCGCTTCCTCCATGCGTGCAAGGCCTTCATCTACAGAAAGTCTAATAGCTTCAGCAAATGCTTCTGTATTCTTCAGTCGACTGTAATCTATGGTGCGGTGATTCTCTATCGCCTCATGCATATAAGCGGCTACATCCTCACTGCTGGATTCCAAGAGGAAGAACATGGGAAGTGTTAATTTTCCCTTCTCTGCATCGGTTCCCAGCGTCTTGCCGGCTTCATCATCTGCACCGGTCAAATCCAAGCAGTCATCATAAATTTGATAAGCAATTCCCAGCAAGGTTCCCATGCGGTTCAGGTGTTCCACCATTTCATCGTCAAGACCTTGCAAATACCCTGCACCACTCATGGCCACTGCAAACAAGGTGGCTGTCTTCTTGCGGATGATTTCGTAATATTCCGCACGGCTCATCTCCAAATCCCACAGGCGGGTGGATTGCTCTACCTCGCCTTGGCACAAATCCCGCATCGCCATCGCCATCTTGCGGCAGAATTTGCTGCCGCCTATCTCCGTGCCCATCACGATAGCCTGGGCCAGCAAAGTATCACCCAACAATACAGCTAACTCATTTCCCCACAAAGCATTGGGTGTAGGCAAATCACGGCGTGTATCGGCTTTATCCAGCACATCGTCATGCACAAGGGAAGCCATGTGAATCATTTCCAGCAAGGCCGCAAAGGTGATGTGCTCATCTTTAATGCCTCCGGTGGCTGCTGCGGTAAGCAACACCAAGCCGGGTCGAATCATTTTGCCCTGCCCCTTACACACTTTGACCATGTACTCGCGCACATAGGGTTCAAAAGCTTCGGCCTGGCTCGCAATCTCTTCGCGTACTTTCTGCAACTCGTTGCGAACGAGTTGCAAGTATGCTTTCTTGTTGCGAAGTTTGCTGAAAAATGGGAAACTCATAAAAGAAGAAAGAGGGGCTGTTATGTTTCACAACGCCCTCGCGGGATAATGATAGCAAATTTTACCTCAATGTGCAATCCTTTATTTTAAACGCTCAGGATTTGCATCTGCAGCTGTTTTGCCGGTGGCAAAGGGTCGGAGAGCATGTTGTGCGGACTCACCGGATTTTCTATACAATAAGTGACCATGTGGCGTTTGTCCAAAAAAATTTTTGTAACAGAAATGTTGGGGATGATTGAGATGTCCTTGCCAATCATCACGAATATTTTTTTTCATGGCTTGGGCATCCCATGTGTATTTATGCACAATACGAAAACCTACATCCCATATGAATTCCCCGGCAGAGAATAGAAAAAAAGCAATGAGAATCACACGCCACCAGCCACGAGCATGTACCACACGCGAAGCATACAACACGACGAGCAACATGAAAATGGTGGCGCTTCCCTTAAACAGTAATTCGTTGTTTTCATAGCCAACCCACACAATGGGAAGAAACAATATGAGTGCGGCGCACAAATGTGGTATGCCGGTCTTGCGATAATGCTTACCCAGAAAAACGAGCAACGGAACCATCATCATGCAGATAATGGCAACGCCCTTAAGGCAGCGCGTCTGCGTGTCAAGCATCCAGTCATTGTAAAACGGCGCATCAGTATGGATGAAATGAACCATACCGGTATCAGAACATACGAAGTAGTTTCCTACCAAATATAATAATAATAATCCGCTCCCTAGTGAGTAGGGATTGAAAGCATCTTTCCACGCGGAGCGCGAACGCAGCTTACCAAGCATTTGAACAACCAGCCACGGCAACATTACCAGAGCGGCCAAAGGAGACCACAATACAGTGAGCGCTGCCGTAAAAGGAATATATTGCCAAGGTAGTCTTTTGCTGAACACCAAAGCTATCATCATACAGATGGGAATGGCAGAATGAGGCGTGTTGCACGCTATTTGATTCCACAGACCAAGAAAGAAATAATTGGTCCAATCTGCAAAGATAGATGCATAGGGCTCTATCCATTCCAATGCGGGGGACTGTTCCCAAACCCATTTCGCGAAACCATAGATGCGCCGCAAATCATTCAATGAGCCTAAAGCAAACATCAGAAGCATGATAAGAAGCACCCTTTTTCGCCACCGCAACCAAAGGAGCAAAAGAAGAAGAAGCACTCCGGAAAAATTCCACCACCACAGCACCGTTGTGGGAGATATCCACTCCATGCTTATTTTAGAAATCAGTGCCGGTGGCAACCAATATGCCATGTAATAGACAAAGTACCCACCTTCTGCATTAAGAAGAGGCCAATCACAACGAACCAATGTTTCGTAAATGGGATTGCGCACCGTAAAATCCCATTGCTGGGGTACATGACCATGTAAACCCAAAGAAGCAGTACAACCTACTGCACCCAACACAAGTAGCGCCACTACCCATGCATCGCTACGCTGTAAGCGTATAGCTTTGCAGGGAATTGTTCGACAAAGTTTCCCAAAAGAGACGAGCAGGACAAGAACAGATGGCCAAGCGATGTACCATGTTACCCAACCAAAAAGAAAAAGTATATTGGGTAGCAGCAAATACATGATTGCTACCGCCACAATCCACGTTCCACTGTAGTATCCCTTACCCTGCTCCATATGCTTTATCGGATAATTCCACGGATGAGGATATCTCTCCCGCAGCTAAGGTGATATTCTGTTTCAAAATCCAGCTCTTTTGGCAGATAATCCCCGGGTAACAATTCATCAGGTCCACCGGTAAGGCGCGGGGTTAGAATCTGCACCCATTCATCCACCAGACCTTGTTCCAAAAATTGCCGCAGCAAATTGCCACCGCACTCCAACATGAGCTGCACAATGCCGTACTCTCTATACAAGGTCTCCAACCAAGTAGAGAAATTCTTCACATTTTCGCATATCAATGTTCGTTGGGCTTCGTCATCACTCAAAAGTTGAGATGTGGAAGGAATGCTGCTTTCATCCCTTGTCAATACGATACGCCAAGGCTGTATTTTCGCTTTGGGTATACTTGTCTTTGGCGTGCGTATGGTGAGCGCCGGATCATCTGTTCGCACTGTATTGCCTCCCACCAAGATAGCATCACTCTCCAATCTCAGTTGATGTGCTTCTTTCACAGATTCAGGGCAACTAAGCCACCCCCCGTTTTGTCGGGTCATTCTTCCGTCCAGGCTGCATGCCACTTTTGCAACGACCCAAGGTCTTTTGTGCCGGATAGCGTGCATCCATGGCCTTAAAAGACCATCACAGGCCTCTTTACATACCCCGCTGCGTACTCTCACCCCTGCGGCTTTCAAAACTTCATCTGCTCGCCCCCGGTGGCGTTTATCAGGGTCTGTGCTGCCATAGACCACTTCACTAATTCCACATTGTATGATGGCCTCTGTACATGGCGGCGTGCGACCATAGCTGGAGCATGGTTCAAGTGTCACATAAATCGTTGCACCTTTCAGGCGCGCTTCATGTCCACGCAAAATGGCATTGGCTATTGCTCGACGCTCTGCATGCGGCTCCCCTGCCCTTTCGTGAAACCCCTCTCCTAAAAGCAAATTGTCTTTGACGATAACTGCTCCTACCGGCGGATTCGGACTGGTTGTACCTAACCCCTGCCTGGCTTGTGCCAATGCTCGGTACATCCAAAGTTCATCCGGGCTTATTTCCTGCGTGTTCATGCCGCTATTGTACTGCTAGAGTGGTCTCTTGTCAAAAAACGAATGACGTCCGCTCGTTCGTTACCTACCTGATGATAGAAGAATTTAAATTTAAATTTCTTCATCATATACTATGTGAATAACTCTAATAAGTCGCCTATCTGATTGATTTTAATATAAAAACTAGGATGATAACCGGTGAATAATTTGGGGGATAAGTGACCGTTGTTGTTAAGGAAAAAATTATTCACCGGTTCATTCACACTTATTCACATACTTTATTAACATTTTGTGTTAATAAAGTATGCAAGTTATTGATTATCAATCTGTTAAACTAAACTCTGAGAAGAACTTGATTGGCGCCATGATGGGAATTGCCAGATTATATAGGACCGTTCCCGGTACGTCTATTACAAGAAAATCTACTTTACTAAATATGTTATTCATGATGGGTGTTTCTCTTGGCGTGCGCTCTCCTACTATTATACAGTTTTCTATCTTCTTAGGGAGTTTAATCTCTGCACGTATAGGATATACTTTTGCCCCTTTTAAGGTACTCTTCCACTCACCCGGTGTTGCTTTGATTTCTTCTGTCAAATCCTCGATGTCGGCATATCCATCTTGCCTCATAAGTACATGTGCGGTTCCCTCGGATATGCGGTGATACATAATCACATCTTGGGCATCTTTTCGAATAATTTGATACTCCGGTTCATTGTTCTCTGTGTGCAAGATGGTATCCTTTACGATGGGATAATCCTTCTGCAACGTGACAACTTGAGCCGGTAAATACCAGTGTCCCTCAGATTTGTAAATGTTCCATGTGGAACATTTTTGGTTGGAAAGTAACTTACCATGATAATGGCATCCCATCTCTTCTACTTGTTTATGAGTTTGCATATAGGCACAAGATGTGCATAGCGTGCAAATGCAGAGTAAGGATAAGAGAGAAAAAAATTGCCTATTCATGATAGGCAAATTTTATCAGAACTGTGGCAAATGTCAAACAGTAAGTAAAAATTAAATGTTCCACATGGAACATTTAAAGCTCATTCCCCTGCCCTGCTCTGCTGGATGGAATGCGTGGTTGGAATGACCGGTGGGAGTAAAAGATGGGGGATTGTTTGCGCTGCTTTAGCGTTGTCCCTCCAAAGTTCTTGTGTATCCTGGTAAACTTCAGCTTTTGCAAGATTAATTGCAATGCAGCAGGCTTCGTGCATACGTTTCCATGGAGTAATAAGGTATGCAGACTGCTCGGTTACTCTCTCGAAAGAATTTTGGAAGCGATTGAAAGCTTCTTGAGAGACATTAAGAGAATGCTGGGCTTCCTTCCATTTTCCTTGCTGAGCTTTTAAGCGAGCTGAAAGAGAAGCCCGCAAGCAATCTCTGACAAGGATGACGGCATCAAAGTGTTTCCATGCCGGATGAGGAGTTGCTGCTTGAGAAGCAGCTGTGATATTGCCTTGAGAAAGTTTTTTCTGTTCGGCCACAAGTATACGTAATGGTAAGGTATTGCATTCCCATCGTTGTAAAATACCGACGGGGCTTAAAGCTTGTTCTTTTTTTACCTGAGCAGCGTTGAGCGCTTTTCTAAGTTTTAAAGCTTCGCCATAATTTCCTGCGCTCCATAGAGCGGTGGCTTCATATATGCGAGATTTCCACCAGAGGGGAGATTCATGAAGAGATAATCCTCTTTGCGATGAAAGAAGTGCTGCTTTATTGAAATAAGTGGCGGCTTCTTGATGATGGCCTATCCGGCTGAGAAGATGTCCCATGAGATGTTGTGGCATGGGATGATTTGAATAGACATCTGCAGCTTGTAATGCAGATGCGAGCGCATCTGATGATATACCGGGTGCAGTTTGCTCCACGTACGCGCGCGCGTAGCATATAAGAGCATCATCCGGATACTGTTTGCATAGCTTGGATATCCTTTCTAAAGCTCGTTGTTGAAATGAACTCGGTTCACCGGTTTCCGGGTGGTAAGCTACATCTATGCTATGAAGTAGAATAATGGCCCATACGGCAGAGATTTTATCTGCTCTGAATTGATCAGCACGCTTGCATAAATCTTCACACGCACCGGCGTAATCCCTAGCGGAGAGTTTAAGCATTGTTTCCACGAGGAACAATTCCTGTGGAAGAAGTGATGAACTTCCAACATATTCTTTAAGCTTAGCTCGTGAATCGGGACCTGTATCGCCTCCTACCAGGCACATTCCGGCGTGCGCAAATATACATGTTTCATCTACTGAAAGGGCAGTTTCAAAGTGTTTTCTGGCAGATTCATCCCAGCCGAAGATTAAATCTAAGAGAGCACTCCTGCATTCATTTTGGGCAGTGATATTGTCTGTGCTAAGAGGAAATGCAAGAGTCGGCACATTATTTTGTGCCGACTCTACTTCTGCCATTGCCGTTAATATGATACCGGGAAGGGCAACTAAAGCGGAAATTTGTTCCACATGGAACATTTTTACATCCTGTCTGGCATATCGATACCGAAGAGTCCCATGCCGTGCTTCAGGACACGGGCTGTCAATTCGCAGAGCGCGAGTCGGCTTTCTCGCACTTCTCCTTCGCTACGCAAGACGGGGCATGCTTCGTAGAAACTATGGAAAGCACGGGCCAAATCGTAGAGATAAGCAGCTAAGAGGTTGGGTCGGCAATCGTCTAGGGTTGAGGGTACAACCTCGCCATATCTCACGAGCATGCGTGCCAAATGAATCTCGGCATCGGCTTCAAGATGGATGTTTTCCGGGGCAGAGAAGGGGGTCTCTATCTTACGGAAAATAGAACGCACGCGAACGTAGGAGTTCTGAAGGTAGGGGGCTGTGTCACCGGTGAGGGCAAGCATTTTATCCCAGTCGAAGATGTAGTCACTCATGCGGTTTTGGGACAATTCTGCGAACTTGATTGCACCGATACCGACCATTTGTGCGACCTCAGCTTTTTGATCAGCCGGCATGTCAGGACTCTTCTCTTCAATGACCTTTGTAGCACGCGTAACTGCTTCATCTATAACGTCTTGCAAGCTTACAGTGTCTCCGGAACGCGTTTTGAAGGGCTTGCGATCTTTCCCGAGGATAGAACCGAATGCTACGTGGCGGAAATCGCCTGTCACACCGCGCATACGTTCGATGTCGAATATCTGCTTGAAGTGCTTATCTTGTGGAGCGCCTACTACATACCAGATAGAATCGGCGTTGAAATTTTGTGTGCGGTAATCAAGAGTAGCCAAGTCAGTTGTGGCGTAGAGGAAACCACCATCCGCCTTGCGGATGATGGCAGGGACGGGTAACCATTCTCCATTTTTTTGCACGAGGAAGGGGTCATTCTGTGGCTTATGGAAACCATCGGAGAAGACACAAATAGCGCCGTCACTTTCTCGGGCAATACCCTTGGCGATGAGGTCTTCGACAAGCGGAGCGAGAGCATCATTATATGCACTTTCGCCCAGCCAGTAGTCAAAGCTGATGTTAAGTTGGCTGTAAATCTTCTCAAGACCAATCTTGGTAACGGCGATACATTTCTTCCAAATTTCCAAGTTCTCCGTATCACCGCTTTGCAGTTTCACCAACTCAGCTTTACAGGTTTCCAAGAGCCCTTCTTCTTCCTTGCATTTTGTGTTCACTTCCTTATACACAGAGAGCAGGGCTTCGATTGGGTCTTTATCAAGGTCTTCTTGGTTGAGGATATTTTTCCAACCCCAGAGAATCATGCCGAATTGGGTACCCCAGTCACCGATGTGGTTATCTGTAATGACTGTGTGTCCCATAAATCGAGCTAAGCGCCCGAGTGTATCACCAATGATGGTAGAACGAATATGCCCCACGTGCATGGGCTTGGCCACATTGGGGGCAGAGAAGTCGATGACGAGCGTTTTCGGTTGTTCTACAAGCGCCACACCTAAGCGTTCATCGTGGAGCATGGCGGCCGTATTAGCTGCAAAGTACTCCGGGCGTACACGGAAATTGATAAATCCGGGACCGGCAATTTCCAAGCTTGCAATGGGCGAATCTCCGAACTGTTCCACTACTTGTGTTGCCAGCTGACGCGGATTGGTGCGGGCTTGCTTAGCGAGCATCATAGCCGCGTTGCTTTGATAGTCACCAAAACGTAAATCTTGTGATGGCGTAACGGCCGGGCTAAAGCCTTCCGGGAGAGCATCACCCAGAATTTGCTTCAGCACAGAGGCAAGTTTTTGGGAAAGTTGTGTAGGAATTGTCATCTCGCGCGTTATATACACCTTCATAAGTGTTTTGTCAATCTCTACGCACGTCTGTATATTGTTCCACATGGAACAAAAGTTATCGTGTAGTCACGTCTAAAAAGCTTGCTGTATAGGGAAATTTATGCTATATAAGACTCGCTGCTGCGTTCGTGACGCGTGGTTCTACAGGCCCGGACCGATGTAATATAATAAGGGGCACAAAAGCCAAGGGAGTTAATGTTCCGTCCAGATGGATACCTCAGAGAACCCCGGCTCCGCACCCACCTAGCTAACGGGAACGTGGCTCTCATACCACTGACGGCGCAGCGGCTTCTTTATTTGTCCAGATAATGGAGTAGTGTGAATCGAAGGGGCGTACACTTTCGGGGAAGCGGTTAGCATAATCCAAAAGGGAAGGGAGAAGTTCACCGGTGGCATAGCTGACTAATTTTTGCCAGGTATCCTGATGAAGCAGGGCAGGGCAATCTTTGTAGCAGGCGATACAGAGTTCGTGCCGGTCATTTTTCATGAGGCGAATAGGCCAGACTCTGCATTCAAAGGGGCGTTGTTCACGAGGAAGGGAGCAACCTTTTGCGGGGTCGAGAAGGGGGCAATTGCAGGTATCTTCCGGGTTATGGGATAAGAAGTGCAGAGCGAAGCTTTGTGAGCCATTTAGGCGGGTAGTGAGTTGTATTTTTTGCTCGGCCAGTTGAGCAGCCAGGGGAGGCTCAAGAAAAGGTGTTTCCCAAGCAGACCGTTGGCAAAAATTACAACACAGTCGGCATTGGGCACAAGTCGAGGGACTGAAGATGTGGGTCAACATAAAGAGATGCGTGGTATGGCATTTAATTTGCGAAGAAGCAGGGCAGGGCGGTAGGATAGCTTAGCTTGCCGCAAGCCGGGTTGGTTTAAATCCTCTTCACGGTTGATGAAGGTACAGGCAAGGGAGAGAGCCATCTCGCGGTTGATGATGGGGTAGGCATCTCTATATTCGGGCAGGCATTTTTCGTAATGAACATCGGCCGTATCCTGGGAGATAAAAGAAGCAAGTGTCATCGCAACGGGTGTGTCATCTACATAGAGCACACCACCCATCAGGGAGAGTTCGCGGAAGTTACCCAGCGCGGAGCAAATGGCTTTTTGTTCATGCAAAAGGGAAGGGGAGTCATCTAGCCGCGCGGCATACCATTGTTTTGCTACGGTGAAGGCATCACCTATATTTGCATCTACCAATGGTAAAAAGCTCCATTGCGGGAACCGGCGAGAGAAGCGAGCGATATGGTTGCGTTTTTTATGAAAAGCAGTGCCGGGCAATTCTGCCAAATCTGTGCGGCGGTAAATATAGTCAGCATCTCCGGGGTCTGTTGTGAAATCGTATAGATTGGGGCGGAGCTGTTGCAGCAAGGCCGCATCCGTTTCGGTAAGTAAGCAGAATCGACAGGGACGCTGGCGCGCGGTGGCATCTGCCTCTATTTGCCTGAGTGCCCACTCCGTATCACCCATGCCACAGGGAAAGGCGTAGCCTTGGAATCGTCCCTGACCCCCATAATGGCGGAATAAAAAATCCCTTTGAATGGCCACTTGTGTCTTGTATTTTTCTTGCAGCAAATAAAGATTGGCAAAAGCTAAATCATTACCCATACCATGTGCAGCGGCAACCAAGGAAGAGATGGTGGGTGCGTCATCCAAGACGGGAGCATAAAAAGGAAGAGCGTGCATGGTAGGGGGAGAGTTAATCTTGCAAGTTCCAGCCGTGTTCCCCGTGGTATATCATTTGGCGGGTCATGCCGCCATCTATGCAGATGTTTTCACCGGTAATGAATCCGGCCTTATCGGAGCAGAGGAAAAGCACCATGTGGGCGATGTCTTCCGGTACACCCACTCGGCCGGCCGGATGTTGTGTAGCGTCCGGTCCTTCGTATGATGTACCTCGCGTTTCAATCCACCCGGGGGAGATGGAGTTTACGCGAACGCGCCCTGCCAAGGAGACAGCCAAGGCATGAGTAAGGGCAGCAATGCCGCCTTTGGCCGCAGCGTAGCATTCTGTACCGGGCATACTCATCCTATCCCGACTGGATGATATATTGACGATAGCAGCTCCGGGAGCAAAGTGATTCATGAAAAGTTTTGCCAGCATGTAAGGTGCAGTCACCCCTACTTGCAATGCATAGTTAAACTCTTCCCAGGTACAATCGGGAAGTCCTTTGAAAAGCGGAGCAGCATTATTGATGATAAAGTCCACCTTACCAAATTTTGCCAACACTTGTTCAGCAAAAGTACGCAAATCACCTTCGCAAGCCAAGTTCCCCACAAATCCGGGATTATCCTGCACGTCAAAAATGCACACATTGGCTCCTGCAGCGTGGAATTGCTCTGCTATGCATTTGCCTATTCCCTGTGCAGCTCCGGTGATGATGGCTACTTTTCCTTTAAAATCCAGCATGAGCTTATCTTAACGGTGGGCAGCGTTTTTGTCAATCTACTTGCGCGCGGCTTTCGTTTGTCTCACTATAGTGTACATAGCTCGCGCCAAGGAAGCTTTATCACTCAGCGGTACATCAGTATCGTATGCCCATATCATCACACCGCCAAATTTCTCTTTTTTCATCCAACGGCATTTTTCGCGTATCAAATCCGGTCCGTTAAAACTATGTACAGGGCCAATTGAGCCATCCTTATTTTTGGAGATACACTCATTCACATTCGGCTTGAGTCTCGGATACCAGCTGCGTATTTGAGAGTAGCCGAATTGTTGTGTCAGTTTGCCCTTTTCATTGCTGTAAAAGGGCAGGCCTATGACAATGCGCTGGCGCGGCATCTTAAAATCATTGAGGCATTTATTTGCATCATTTTGGAATCGCCACATAGAGGAATGCTCAGCAGCCAGGTCATCGTAAGACATGGTCATAATGAAATCCAGCTGGTCTGTCACATAAATGATGGGGATTTTGTAGGTCACGGATGCCGCAAGGCTGATAGAAAGATCTGAGCCCGCCAATTCTTCTCGCAATTCTGCCAGAAACAGGCCGAAGTTTTGCCATTGTTCCGGTGTGTCGGGGTATTCCCAGTCAATATCAATGCCGTTATACCCTCGTTTAATGGCCCAGCGGGCCATATTGCGTGCAAGCATCCGGCGGGTATCGGGTTGAGCTACAGCGGCGGTCATGGGTTCATCCATGTGGCCGAACCCGGCAATCAACCGTGCTTTGCCCTTGCTTTCTTTGCGCAAGCGTTTGATTTCTTGTAAGGCTTCATCTACCACTTGCGTAGCATCTGCCCCTTCTCCTACCCATTGCAACCCCACTTCACCATCCGCTGTCACGGTGTAGGCAAAGTGAATCAAATCCGTCAGGAGTTCAAAATGCTGTGGCGTAAGGTGTACGGCCTTGGGGGCATTGCCCCAACCTTTGACCCAGCGTGGTCGGTAATACGGCACCACTCGGTGTGCAAAGGGGTACACACGCGCATATGTTTCGTTTTCCAGTGCTTCGCATTCCACCAACTCGGGAGAAATAGTTCCGCTTTCGGTTTGAATGCTGATACACTCGGCATCTATGATGTTGTTGGGAGCCGCGCTGCCGGCAAGATCATAGACGAGCCAAAAATGATTCACTCCTTCCTGCAACTTGATTTTGCGTTTAAAGGTAAACTCCGGTTGCAGTGTTTTGACTTGGCCCAGCTCAGTGGCTCGGTTGTTTTCATCCCTCGCGTGGGGAGCAAACCCCGGATTGCTCCCCGAGGTGTACAACCTGGCTGCACGTATATCAGATATTTTCTTTGTTTGTCCGGTGGAGAAATGAAAAGCATGGATAGATTCCCCGGTGGTAGCGTACACCTTCACTTGCAGCAAGGCTTGGCGAGGCAATCCGCGGTAAAAGACATTGTGCGTGCGGCGTATTTCAGCCGTAGCGCCGCATGCAGAGCCAAGGCTCACGAAAAGGCCCAAGGAGAGAGAAAGTACAGAAGACAGGCGCCACAGCATACTCACATCGTACCACAGCATGCGCATTTGTCAAACCTTCTTCTGCTTGACATTCGCGTAGCGGGCGCGTATGATAGCGCGCATGAACAGTGCAGACTACCGCGTGGCGGATATGTCTCTGAGCGATTGGGGACGCAAGGAAATTGAAGTATCCGAATTTGAAATGCCGGGCCTGATGGCATGTCGGGAGAAATACGGTCCTGAGCAGCCCTTGGACGGGGTGCGTATCACCGGTTCTTTGCACATGACCATTCAGACGGCCATTCTCATCGAGACACTCGTAGCATTGGGTGCAGAAGTACGCTGGGCCAGCTGCAATATCTTTTCCACCCAAGACCACGCCGCCGCCGCCATTGCTGCTGCCGGAGTGCCCGTGTTTGCTTGGAAAGGTGAGACCCTGGAGGAATACTGGGAATGCACCTGGCAGGCGCTTAGTCACAAGGGAGGGCAGGGGCCCCAGCTCATTGTGGATGATGGTGGTGATGCCACCTTGTTGCTGCACAAGGGCTATGAAATGGAGAATGGGGATGACTGGGTGAACACCCCATCTGTCAGCGAGGAAGAAGCTGTCATCAAGAATCTGCTCAAGCGCATTTCTGCGGAGCAACCGGGCATTTTCCATAAGTGGGTGCCGGAGATTATGGGCGTGTCCGAAGAGACCACCACGGGTGTACACCGCCTCTACCAGATGGAGCGCGAAGGCCGCCTCCTCTTCCCGGCTATCAATGTGAACGACTCCGTGACCAAGAGCAAGTTCGACAACCTGTACGGCTGCCGCGAAAGCCTGACGGACGGCATCAAGCGCGCCACAGATGTGATGATTGCCGGCAAGGTTGCCGTCATCTGCGGTTATGGAGATGTGGGCAAAGGATGCGCCCAAGCCTTGCGCGGGTTGGGTGCCCAAGTGATTGTGACGGAGGCCGACCCCATCTGCGCTCTGCAAGCAGCCATGGAAGGTTACCGCGTGCTTACCGTGGAAGACACCTTGGGCATGGCAGATATCTATGTGACCTGCACGGGCAACTGCGACATCATCACCCTGGAACACATGGAGCAGATGAAGGACCAGGCCATCGTGTGCAACATCGGCCATTTCGACAACGAGATTCAGGTAGCCCGCTTGCAAGCCCGCGAGGGGATTGTGTGCACCAACATCAAACCGCAGGTGGATAAATACACCTTCCCGGATGGCCATAGCCTCTACCTGCTGGCAGAGGGACGCTTGGTGAACTTGGGTTGCGCCACAGGGCATGCCTCCTTTGTGATGAGCAACAGCTTCACCAACCAAGTGCTTGCCCAGATTGCCCTGTGGAAAGAGCGTGCGACTGCCCGCCCGGGCGTGAAAGTACTGCCCAAGATTCTGGATGAAGAAGTGGCGCGCCTGCACCTGGCAAAACTCGGTGTGCGACTCACCACCCTCACCCAAAAACAGGCAGACTACATAGGCGTGCCCGTAGCAGGTCCCTACAAGACGGATGCCTACCGCTACTAAACCCCCTTTTCGCATCTATGGCAGATACCTCGCTGGCGCAAGAGCTCACTTGGCTGTATTCCACCCAAACCTTTGGCATTAAGCTGGGTTTGGAAGGCATCACCCGTTTGCTCAAAACCTGCGGGGTATACTACCCCAAGGCGCGTGTGATACACGTGGCCGGCACCAACGGCAAGGGCTCCACCTGCGCTTTTGCGGAATCGGTGGCTCGCGCAGCGGGATACAGCACGGGGCTCTTCACCTCCCCGCACCTAGTGGAGTTCGGCGAGCGCATTCGCGTGAATGGTCGCAACATACCCGCCGAAGATGCCGCGCGGCTTATCGCGCAGGTGCGCACCACCATTGCCGATTGGGAGACTCCGCCCACCTTCTTTGAAATCGTGTTGGTGGTGGCTATGCTGTATTTTGCCGAGCAGCAGGTGGATATCATCATCTTGGAAACCGGTATGGGTGGTCGCTTGGATGCCACCAACGCCGTACCCAAAGATGTTGCCGTCATCACCCCCATTGATATTGACCACACCCAGTACCTGGGGAATACCCTCTCTGAAATTGCCGGTGAAAAAGCCGCCATCATTGCTTGGCACCGCCCGGCGGTGATTGCCCCCCAGCTGCCGGAGGCCCTCCGCGCCATCCATGAGGCAGCAGCGGCCATGGATACAGATTACCGCATCATCACCGAGGAGTGCGAATACCCGCTTGGCTTGCGCGGCAGCTACCAGCGCCGCAATGCCGCCTTGGCTCTGGCTGCCCTCCGTGCGCTGCCGCATTTCCTTTGCTCCGAGGCAGAATTAGCCAAGGGCTTGGCAGAAGTGCGCTGGCCCGGCCGCTTCGAGGAGCTTGCCCCCGGCGTTATCATGGATGGCGCCCACAATCCGCAGGCTATCCGTGTGCTCGTGCAAACCTGGCAGGCTCAATTCCCCGGTCAAAAAGCCCGCTGCATCTACGCCGGCTCGGCCGATAAAGCGCTGGATGAAGTTATCTCCCTCCTTTCCCCCATTGTGAGCGAGTGGGTGCTGCCACCCGTCAACTCCCCCCGCATCTTGCCACCGCCGGAAATGGCTGCCAAAATCCGCAGCCTTTGCCCGGGTATTCCCCTTACTCTCCCGACCACGCTGGCAGAGGTACTCCCTTTTACCGCACCCGGCGTGCCCACGCTCATTTGCGGCTCCTTCTTCCTACTGGGGGAGGCCAAGGCGCACATGACGGAAGCCGTCTATCATCCCACGACTCAATAATTTTCGCAAGCCGCGTTCTTAGGGAGAAGCGTATTCTGCAACACAAAAAACGTTTCTGAACTCACCTGTTGCATTTTTAGGATTGAACTAACTGCTACAGATGATATAATGTGCTCCGTTATGAGTACAGATGCAGCAAAGGCCGAATTGCCGGCCTCCGTTAAGAGCTACGCCCTCTATTTGATGGTGATGGCTGGTCTTGGTGGTCTCTTGTATGGTATTGACGTAGGCGTTATTGCCGCCGCCGTGCCCTATATTGAGAAAACATCTTCCTACACACCTTCGGACATCTCATTGGTGGTGGCAGCTGTGCTGTTCGGCTCAGTGCTCTCCTCCCTGTTCGCCGGTATGCTGGCCGAATGGCTGGGCCGCAAGAAGGTCATCATCATCTCCGCATTCCTCTTCACGCTGAGCATTCCCATCATCTGCTTCTCCAACGGCGTGTTCGGCATGCTCATGGGTGGCCGTATTCTGCAGGGTGCCTCTGCAGGTTTGGTGGGTGTGGTTGTTCCCATGTATTTGGCAGAATGCTTGGATGCCAACTCCCGTGGTAAGGGTACCGGCATGTTCCAGCTGCTTCTCACCGTGGGTCTTGTATTCGCCGCCGTGATTGGTCTTGTAGTCACCATGTTGGTAGGCGCTGCTGATGATCCTACCGTAAGCGCAGACAGCAAGGTCATGGCATGGCAGACCATCTTCTGGTGCTCCGCCATTCCCGGCATCATCCTCATGATTGGTGCCTGCCGCCTCAAGGAATCCCCCCGCTGGCTGTACTACCGTGGCCGCAAGGAGGAAGCTCTGCTTTCCCTCGCCTCCAACAACGGCGAAAAAGCTGCCCGCGAAATTTTGGATGAAATGATTGCTGCCGATGAGGCAGAAAAGGCTCAGAAGGAAGCCATGAAAGAAGCTGCCAAGGGTGATACCCTCTTCCAGCGCAAGTATGTCATCCCCTTCATTCTGGCCGTTGTGGTGCTTGCCTGCACGCAGGCTACCGGCATTAACTCCGTGCTGAACTACTCCGTGAAGGTGTTCCAGCAGGCCGGTTTGGAAGGCTCCCAGGCCAACTGGGCAGACTTCTCCATCAAGATTGTCAACATGCTCATGACGATTGTGGCCGTATCTCTTGTAGATAAGAAGGGTCGCACCTTCTTGCTCAAGATGGGCACGCTGGGCATCATCGCCGGTTTGGCCGGTGTGGGCGCCATGTTCCTCTCCGTGGAAAACAACCGTGTGGATGTGACTCAGGATGTAGCCGCCCTTGTGAGCGACAACAGCCTCAACGTCTCCGTGGCCGATGCCGTCGCCAAGGCCATGCAGAACCCCGAAGTGGCCGAGAATCACCCCGAATTCATGCAGGGTCAGTCCGTGGCTCCCGGCATGCAGCTCATCGTTACCTATCAGCATGGTTTGGACAGCAAGCAGGATGTAGCAGAATTCCGCGCTGCAGATGTAGCAGAAGGTTCCGCTATTGCTGTTGCTCAGGACAAGGCTCTCAAGCCCAATGTCTTTGATAAGATTTGCTTCTGGAGCACCCCGCTCCCCGAGGGCACTGTGAAGGAAATCACCATCACGCGTGCAGAAATCGGCATGAAGCCCTCTCCCGTCACCGGTTGGTTGGTCACCGGTTTCTTTGTGGTGTTCATTGCCTTCTATGCTGCCGGTCCCGGCGTGTGCGTATGGCTGGCCCTCTCTGAGCTGATGCCCACCCGCATCCGCGCCAACGGTATGGCCATTGCCCTTCTTATCAACCAAGGTGTGTCCACCACCATTGCAGGCACCTTCCTGCCTTGGGTTGGCTCCGCAGGCTACTCCAGCGTCTTCTTCACGCTGGCCGGCTTCACCGTCATCTACTTCATCACGGCCGCTTTCTTCATGCCGGAGACCAAGGGCCGTACCCTCGAGGAAATCGAACAGTACTTCACCACCGGCAAGATGCCTTCCCGCAAGGATGAGGAAGACGAAGCCAAGGCTGAAGCTTGATTCCCCTCCTGATACACTTCTCTCTCTCTCACCATAACTTACTCTACATGCATGCCGGGTTCTCACGAGCTCGGCATGTATTGTCGTATACGTATCGTTTGCGCTTGAGTTAGCGTGGAAGATAAGGTAGAATGCTTGCGTGAAGCCCGTACTCTTTTTGATGGCTCCCGGATTTGAGGAGATAGAATTTTGCGCACCGGTAGATATCTTGCGGCGCATGGAAGTACCTGTCACCCTTTGTGGGGTGCAGGGTCGCCAGGTAGAAGGCGCACATGGCATCACCATGCAGGCGGATATGCTGCTGGTAGATGTGGATAGCAGTCAATATAGTGGAGTTGTGCTGCCGGGTGGTGCAGCTTCCTGGACCCTGCGCGATACTCCCGCCGTGCTCAAGCTCGTGCGCGAAATGCAGGCTCAGGGAAAACTGGTGGCGGCTATTTGCGCGGCTCCCATTGCGTTGGAAGCGGCCGGGGTCATCAATAATCGCCACATCACCTGCTACCCGGCTGAAGATGTGACCAAGGATATTACCACAGCTGCATCCATTTCCGAGGCTCCGGCCGTGAGGGATGGAAATCTCATCACCGGGCGCGGTCCCGGAGCCGCCCTTGAGTTTGGCTTTACACTTGCTGCATATTATTGCTCGCAAGAAAAGGTGGATGCCTTGCGCCAAGCCATGTGTGTTGAGTGATAAAAGAAGAATGTGCAATGAAAAGGCCGCTGCTCGTAATGGAGCAGCGGCTTCATAGCGAAGCGGGCAAGAGCTTCTCAGGATTCCTTGGCACCGTATTTCACGAGCAAATCAGTGAGTGCTTGAGGCATTGTTTGTCTAAATCCCTGGTATTTACCTTTCAAATAATCCAAGAGGGTAGGCTTGCCGTTTTCTTCTTCTTGGACATCTGCACCAAGCTTTATGAGCTCTTCCATTGTGGCGAGGAACTTTTGTTGCATTTCCGGTTTCTGGTGTGAAAAAATCGAGGGGGCTTTCCTGCACATGTATCGCAAGATACTGTTTCCCTCATGGTTGCGGGTATTCAGATTAAAACCTTTTTCCTTGAGCAAACGAGCAACTTGGGGGATGTTGGCCCACGTGGCTTGATTATCTACCATGGTGTACAACAAGTGGTTGCCGCGTTCATCGCATGCGTTGGGATCTGCACCGTGTTGCAGTAGCAAGCTTACCAACTCCGGATTACCTCTTGTATACAATAAGGGGTATGTGTAACCACCACGCCCCATGGAATTCGGGCTGGCCACGTTGGGGTTTGCTCCGCGTTCTAGCAACAATTTTAACTTCTTGGGTCTGCCGGATTGTACAGCACACAGCAGCATAGGTGTGGCATCTGTTGAGCGGCGGGTCATGCGGCTACCGCGGTTGAGAAGAAGCTCTACCATAGCCACGGGGCAATTCCCCAGCAGAGCTACATGCAGGGGTGTGCTGGTGGTATCAGCACAGGTCATATTGGCCAGATGCGGGTGCGTGCAGAGTAGCTCTTCGACCTTGGTCATATTGTTAGACCGGATGGCTGTAAAGAGGTCATTTTTGAGTTGCGGGTCGGGAGTATCCGCAGAGTAAACATACTCTTTTACAATAGGATTATCTACAGAGAGAAGTTCTACGACAAAGCCTTTCCGGTAAATATGGTCCTCTGCCGGTACATCTTGCGTATTGCAGCGTTCGGCATTTTCGCGCAGGATGTTCATGACCTCTTGCCCCAAGGAATCCCAGCTCCCCTGGGCATCTTGGTAAGCTACGGCATGCACATAACGCGTGGCACTTTTATCATTCTTTATTTGTCGGTTAAATAAAGCTTCTTCTTCACCACCGCGTTGTCCCAGCATGTGTACACGTATGCCGGTCTTGCGCCGAGTAGCTTCGGCTTCTGCTTGGGGTAGGCTATCGAAATAGCGGATGAACTCCGTTTCTTCGATAGGATAGCCGGCAAGAGCAGTGCGCGATTCATCATTCAGGATGTCAGGGTACACAGTAAATCGATTCCCATCGGGTGCGATAAAGTGTACATTCTGGAAGCTGACAATGGGAATACGGTTTATTGTGCGCTTAAGGGAGGTTTTGGGTGATTGAACAATGCGCTCCACTTTCGCATCAAAAGAAGCACCGCTCATGTTGGTGTGGTATGTCCATGTATGGATATTGTTTTTCTCTTTCCAATGGATGATATTTTCAATATCCTCGGTAGCAATTTCCGCTAAGGGGATTTCCAGCAAACGGCCGGATTCCAGCTGAAGCCACAGCTTGTTCTGATCTTCATCTTTGTTTTCGTAATCTGCTTTCAGGATGCGCGCCTTAATCGTTTGGGTTGTGGCATGGCGACCGGCTTGGGTAGCAAATTCCTTCTCCGCAGATAAGCTGGTATCTTGCTGCATGGCTGCTTGGGATAAGTGCCATGTATAAAGCTCAGAAGAGAAGGGGAGATGAGCATTGATATCTTGATTTGCATGGGGGGTGTGGTCGCGTTCTGCTACGGCAGGGTGATCTTCCACGGCCGTAGCTTGAAGCAAGCGCAGTGCAGCTGCGTATCGGGGTGCAGGGGTATTGTAGGCAGCTAGCCATTGTGTGCGCCATTGCTCACGCTCTGCTTGCGGTATTTTATCGCAATGCAAGATGCAAGGAATCAGATGTTGACCAAGCTCCGGGAAGCGGGCAATGGCAGGTATGGCCGTGTTCAACAAGCGGCGTGCATCTTGCTCTCGGCCTTGTTGGAGCATGGCCAAAGCGCGGTATACATCCGCCTCAATACGCAATTGAGCCAAATGAGCCTGTGAGCCGCGGTAGCCTGATGAAACTGCCACACCATTCAACGTAGTCAGCAAACACTCTGCATTGAAACATGCACTTTCAAACTGCCCGTTGGCAGCAAAGGCCGGGATGAGTACTTCCCGGGCAAAATGGCGGCTGCGAGAAGGCAAAAGTACTTGCAAGCGCTCGGTTTCCGTGTATTTTTCAGCATCAAGTAGCACTTGCAAAGCTTCCTCAATTTGGCCGGATTCCGGGGCTGCCAGTGAATAGTCGATAGCTGCCTGTGACACAGCAAGTTTCTCGTGCCACTTGGCTGCTTTTTCATCATGATCCAGCCTTGCAATCAGTGCTGCTGCAAGGCGGGTGGCAATGTAGCGGAAATTGACGGGGTTGGCAGACATATCCTTAAAGATACGGCGGGCGGTATCATGTTCTCCGCGTTCTACGGCATGCCGCACCATGAGATAACCCAATTTGGCAGCAGGTCCTCTGTATTTTTTGGGATCGAGTGACGTGTCGAACAAGGCATCGCACATACGATGATGATTGAGGATTGCACGCAGGGTGTTTACCTTGGGATATTGCTTACCATATGCTATCCATTTGCGGAGTATTTCCTCTTTCTCTGCATCCGATTCAGGGGATATTTTGTTGCGAATGACCAGCAATTCATATATGAGCATGGATAGGGTTTCTGCATTCAATACGGCATCTCCAAATCCGTCTTTCTCTGTGCTTATGTGCTCTGCCAGGGTAAGCGCCATAGAGCGGGGCTTGAGTACTAAATCAACCCAAGCGCGCAACATATTCTGATTGTGGGTACAATGAGCCGTGAGGGCAACGATGCTGCGCGGGCTTAGTTGGCGCATAGCATATTGATTAAGCATGAGCGGCCAAGCGCGGTATTCATTGAGCACCGCTGCCAGTTCAGCCGCGGTTTTGCCTAGTTCTTCCAGTTTACCGTCTCTATCAAAAATGGCCATTTTGAGGGCACAGCGGTGTAGTGCCACCGTCAGGGTATGGTAGCGGCGGCGCATTTCGTCATCATCGCGCGAAAAGCGGGGTCCTTTCTCATCAATGAGCACATCAATGCCGTTTTCGGAGACCTCGATGTCAAATGATGCATAGCTGCGGAAATGCCCGTCGCGGGGTATCCAAGGCCTATATGCATTGTCTTTTTGAGCGAGTGCATCTTCTGCCAAGGTGAAGAGAAGCAAGGTAGAAAAGTTTTTATCTTGAACCTCTTTCTGGACGATTGATCGGAACCGAGCCACATCTTGTTCTGCACTTGTATTACTGCCGAATAGTGTATCGCTCCACTGGGGAAGCAAAACGGCAGAACAATCAGGCATTTCGTAAAGAGATGCAGCTGTATCCTCCAAGTTCTTCCACGGCATGCAGGTGGGATCTGCCGCCAACATGCTACGCACGGTAAAGGCTTTCATCTCCCCATTGAGCGGAGCGGCTTCTTGGGAAATTGCTTGTATTTCCGCAGGGGTGGGGAGCTGCCCTTGGTGGCGTTTTTGCATCAATTGCATGGCTAGTCTGATGGATTGGGGCAGGTCCTTTCCCCAAGTGTAGTGCCAGCAAGTTAAACCTTTTTCTTTGTTTGCATCAAATAAGACAGAATAATCATGCAAGAGGTATCGCAGCTTTGTTTTGGAGCTGTTCAAACCTGTTTGGCGGATGAAATCTGCATTGCCTTCTGGGTTACTCCATAGGCGGTTAGCTTCTTCAGCCAGTTGAAGTGAGCGCAAGATGGAGTATTTGCTGCGCATAAGAAGCGGGTGCAATCCGCGTTGCGCATCAGTGATACCTAACAAGATGGCCGCATGCGTGCGAGGCCAGTGCGTCATCATCGCCAGGAAATTTTGCTGGTATTGTTGAAGCACCGGGTAATGGGTTTCATAGGGGAACAGGAGGTGGTTTTGGCAGTATGATAATTCGTTGTTGCAAAAATGGTTATTCCACACCCTGTTGGCGTTGATAATCATATACACATTGCCATCGGTATTGTGCCCTTTCATCATATCATGAAAAAGCATCGTGTGTAGTGTAAGCCACCGTTTGTTTTTATCCTTGGTGTTCCAAGCTTTCTCCAAGCGCTCATAAGTGGCGCGGTGTATATGCCCGGGAAAATGGGGCAAAGCCTGGATAGCCTGTTGAGCATCCCATCCCTCAAATTCTTTTTTACTGAGGCTTTTTGGGGGTAATGGTTCATGTGTGCCGAGCATTTCTTCTGCTGCATGTGTGGACAATCCGCACAGAATGCAGCTCAACAATATGTGTTTGAGAAAAGTTTTCATCATGTGTTAAAGTGGCTGGGTTAGAACATATCCGTCACAACATCAGGCAGAGTTTGGACGGGTGCTGTCGGGTCATCCTTCCATACCTTGATTTTCAGCATGACCGCTTCAGATTCGCTACTTTCTGTTTTTGTTTCGTCTTTGGTACTCGCTTTGGAGGGGGAGTTTGTGTTTCTGTTGCCAAGCAAACGTTGCATCATGGCGTTGCGTTTTTCTTGGGCTGCTTGCGCTTGGATAGCTTTGTGTTCCTCCACTTGGGCTGCCGCATCTGCCGGTACCCAGAAGGTCCAGCTTTTAGCGGCCGGAATTTGTTCTGTTTGTAGGCGTATGGCTTCCGGCAATTCATTGAATCTTAATTTACGCGTTACGCGAGTATAGAAAGCAACACCTGTTTCGCGGGTTCCGCGGTTGATGTCTTTTAATGGCGTATCACCCGCTTCTATTTCCATCTGCACTCCGAATTTAAGCGTTTGTACACCCTCTCTGCCGGCATTAGCTGCCAAAATTTCTTTTTCTTTTACAGCCTCTCTCTGCCGCAGAATGGGGCGGTATGCCTCGGCAACTTTTTTATACAATTGGCGCAGGTGATTGTCTGTAGTCTCTTCATCCCAAGTGCTTTGGTTGAGGATGGTTTGTATGCGGTTGATGACTGCTTCGGCATCATAATCGCGGCGCTCAAATTGCTTGAGGGTGGCATTGCTCCAATATGTTGCTGCAGGGCAATCTGTTTTTTTCTCATCTTCAATCACTTGCCCTTCCCTGAAGGCTTTGGCAAATTGTCCTGCGCACACGTCTTGTGCAAAGGCTTTTCCGTAGCTCTCGGATGCGGAGCGTATACTGGCAGCGGTGCGGGTGGCAATGAGTTCGGCTATATCTTGCCGCAAGTTTTCCGGTGCGTCCTGAGCGTGCAGGGGAAGACTCACACATATAAGAAAAAAGAGTTTTGCTATATTCATAATCGTTTAATCGAGTGAAAGGTGAAAAAAGGAAGGTATGCTTTCAATGTGGCAGCGGATACGCACGCGCAATGGTGCAGGCAAACATGTTTCTGCACCCCGGCCAAAGATTCTGTATGATTCATCCGCTTTGTTTTTATCGTGAAACACCTCTGTGAGTGTAAGTGTATCTTCATTGCCGGATAGAACGAGCGTACTTTTACTGCCATAGAAGAATAAATAGCAAAGTGGAGCGTAGCTTGGCTCAGGATGAAGTTGGCGAATGCGGGCAAAACACTCTTTCATGATTCCCCTATCGGGTGTTTCCTTCGTTAATTCTGCCGCAATAAGATGTTGTTGGTGGATGATAGCATCGATTTTTTCTTCGCCCAAATGGCGTTCAGAGGGCCGAAAAACCGCTTGGGGTGTAAGGCGGTTTCCCATCTTCAGTGTACGTGTGATGGTGTAATCTTTGCGTTGCAGGGTTAGTGTGAGCTCTTGCCCCGGGGGTGTGGCAGTTATGAGTGCTCGCAATTCCTCTCGGGTTGAAAGTTTTTTGCCGTTTATGAGCAAAATGTAGTCCCCTGTATTAATTCCCGCTTTGTCGGCCGGCCCACGGTGTGCTATTTCGGTCACGATTAGTTTGCCACGAGTGCCTGGAGCAGCTGCCAAGCCGGCGTATGGAGCAGCTTCTTCCCCACAGCAAATCCCCCCTAGCACTGCCAAAATGGTAAATACAAACGGTTTCATGTTATGTATGATATTTTATGGAATTATGCGAGAAATGCAAGTATTTAGCTACGAAATACCAAAGTGGTAGAAAATTAATTTTCCCTCGTTTTGTCGGAAATATCTTTATAGGGGGATTCTGGGTATATTTGCTTGATAATGAGTTGCCCGAGTGTTTCATTTTTGCGGCCGGGGATGTAGCAGTGGCGCCATTGGGCGGCGCTGCGGCGGGGGCGGCTTTTGTAGTAGCGGAGGATTTCTCCCGTTTGCGCGTGGCATAGCGCATAGCGGGGTTGGCGCTGCAGGTGCGGGGGGGTGAAATCTTGCAAGGGCTTGGTAGCGCGCGTATCAGTAAGCCCCAAAAGGGAGCAATATTGGCGCCAAATAGCTCCGTGTGCGCGTGCGCGGCGGTGTTGCCAAGCGAGGGCATGTGCTATCTCATGCAGCAGGGTGAGGTGAATTTCCTGTGGGTCAATGCTCAGGTATGCCTCCACAAAGTAGCGGGAAAGAGAAATCGTGCGCAGGGCAGGGCGGCAACAGCCCATGCGTTTCACAGCGCGGTCCCACACAAAATGCCAATCTTCCAGCCCCACAGCCGCCAAGCAGCTTTGGGCATGGGTGGCTACTGCCTCCCTGTTTGGCAGAGCCGGGCAGGGGGGGAGGATGTAGGGCGGATGTTGCATGCAGAAAAAAGCACCCGGCAGTGGCGCGCGAACTCACTACCGGGTGGGTTTGTGTTTGAGAAAGGATGAATGAAGTAAGCTTAGCGCCCGGCTTTTTCTTCCAGCTTGGCGCGTACTTTATCGGCAATCTCGTTGTAGAGCTCAGCGTTGTTGCGCAGCACTTCCTTGGCGCCATCGCGCCCTTGGGCAAGCTGGCCGCCGTTGTAGCTGAACCAGGAGCCGCGCTTCTGCACGATATCGTATTCCATGGCCAGGTCAATAAGGCTGCCTACGGAGGAGATACCCTCGTTGTACATGATATCGAACTCGCATTCGGTGAAGGGGGGAGCCACCTTGTTCTTTACTACCTTGAGCTTGGTGCGGTTGCCGGCTACAGTACCATCCGAGCCTTTGATTTGGCCGATGCGGCGGATATCGCAGCGCACGGAGGCATAGAACTTGAGGGCTCGGCCACCGGGTGTCGTTTCAGGGTTGCCGAACATGACACCAATCTTCTCGCGAATCTGGTTGGTGAAGATGCAGATGGTGCGTGCCTTGGAGATGAGGGAAGTGAGCTTGCGCAGGGCGGCGCTCATCAGGCGAGCCTGGGCACCCACGGTGCTATCCCCAATGTCGCCCTCCAATTCCTGGCGGGTCACTAGGGCTGCTACGGAGTCTACCACAATCACATCAATGGCGTTGGAGCGCACCAATGCTTCGCAAATTTGCAAGGCCTCTTCGCCACTACCGGGCTGGGAAACTAAAAGGTCATCCAAATTCACGCCAAGCTTGGCGGCATAGGCCGGGTCGAGCGCGTGCTCCACATCGATGAAGGCAGCCAAGCCACCGGCCTTTTGGGCTTGGGCTATGACGGTGAGGGTAAGGGTGGTTTTACCGGAGGATTCGGGGCCGAATACTTCCACAATACGCCCGCGGGGGAAACCACCCACGCCCAAGGCGCGATCTATCAGCAAATTGCCGGTAGGAATGACCTCCACTTCCATCTTTTTCTGGTCGCCCAGGCGCACAATGGCGTTCTCGCCGAAGTCTTTCTGAATCTGCAACATAGCGGCATCCAAGGCGCGTTGGCGTTGGGCCTGAATTTTCTGTTGCTCAGGGGAAATTTCTTTACTCATATCACAGAGCAGCTTACCTGTTTGGGCGGCGCCTTGCAAGCTAAATTTCTGCCAGTGGACACTTTGTATCAATGGCCGGGGATGCGAAATAAAAGAGGATTTGGTTGCCGCGAACGGAATGAGGTGTAGAGCGGGTCTTGCGGATGGTTGAGGTGCCCTTGCCATTCCCCGCGAATGTGCTCTTGGACCGTTTTCGGCTCCAAGCTCCAGGATTTGATGCACACACCCACTAAGCACACCCCCGCCATGGGAGCTGAAAGCAGCAAAAAGACTGCCCAGCGCCAAGGATAGCGCCACCCTGTGTGCCACATAGCATGTGTGTAGAGCCACACCAGGCCAAACCACATCACACCACTGGCTTTCATGGCCAATTCATTGTGGCGCGTACCCACCCACACAAGGGGGTAAAGCAATGCCACCACATACACACTGTGGAAAAGAGCTGTGCTACGGTAGCGGCGCGGCAGCAGCCACCATGCAGGTAGCAAAATAGAGGCAGCAGCTACGGCATATACTGCCAGCCAGCCAAGGCCACCTATGGTGGCATACTCTGTTGTGCCAATCCCGCAGGGGCTCAAAAAAATGTGGCTCCCTTCATTGGCTGCCAAATACAGCAAAGGCAGGGGCAAATATAGGCAAGCTGCCATGGTAGGGCTATTGAGCAGGCTGCGCCAGCCCTCCTGCCGCAATACCGGCAGCATCCGCCAGCCCAGCCAGGGGAGAGTACCCAGTGCGCCCAAGGGGGAACACAGCACCACAAAGGAAGCGGCGCAAAGCTCGTGGTGGGGACGGAGGCCGCGCGCGAGCAGCAAACTCATCAGCAACCAAATGGGGATGATGTGGTTGAACATGTTGCGCAGGTGGGTCCAGCTATCTGTGTACGGAAAGGTGAACCACACTTCGTGCTCCAAAAGCCATTGGGTACAGGGGCTATCTGCACCGCTCAGTTTTGACATCACCGGGATGATGTAGTGCCGATACCAGATGGATACATCCCCCACGAGCGCCAGTAACACCAAAAATAATACTGCTCGCCACCGCCACCGCACATATAGTTGCAGCATTCCCAGTAGCACTCCCAAATAGGCCCAGGCGTACAGCCAGTATGCTGCATCTACCCACGGTATCATTTTGCTGAGCCCTGCCGGTACCAACCAAAAGGCGTGATAGTAGCTGAAGTATCCCCCCCCGGCACCTGTGATGGGCCATGTTTCCCGCACCAAGGTGTCGTAGATGGCATTGCGTACAATAAAATCGTTATGCTGGATGACGTGGCCATTCAACCCGATGGATTCTACCCACCCCAAGCATAGCAAGGCCAATACCACTAATCCAAGCGTATCTTTACCTCGCCAAGGCGCCATCTCTCCGGCTGTATGTTTCCATATATACCATGTTGTTATCAGAAGCAGTATTCCGACCACACCGGCGACAACAGGCTGCACCCATCCCGCTAAAAATAGCAAGTTGGGTACCAGCAAATATAGCAGTGTAGCTGCGTTCAACGCCCTGCGCATGCCCCTAGTCTACCTGATGTTTCATGCTGATGGCAAGTCTAAAGCGCTATTTTCGTACTCCGCCGCTCAATAGAGTCGGTTTTATCCCGACTTGTCGTAGAAAAGTTTTACAGGATAAAGGTGTGGTGTATGCCCCCACCAAAGGAGAGCTGGAAAGTGAAGGTAAGAAGGTGGAAATAAACCCTTCGGTGGTAATCACGCAGACCGGTAAGGGGGAAATCAACATCATCAAGGGTATCGATTTGAATAACTACCACAATGATGCCACCGGAGTAGCTAAGACATTTGGTATTACAAACAAACGAACAATTATACCAAACCTGCCGCCCTTATACGGGGCGGTGGGTTTCTACATGAGTATAAGAAGCCTAGAGGTGCGGCTTAGGAGAAATCTACGTTGCGCATATCGCCCGTCTCCAAGAAAGCTGTTTGGAAGGCAAAAGCCTTGGTGAGGCTGTGGGGAGTATGGCCAATCGGGGTGAGGGACAAGTAGTGGCGCAGCAGAGGGCGGTAATCCGGGTGGGCGCAGTTCTCGATGACGATTTTTGCGCGTTCGCGAGGGGATTTACCGCGCAGGTCGGCCACGCCTTGTTCGGTGACGATGACATCCACATCGTGCTCCGTGTGGTCGGTATGAGAGACCATGGGCACAATGGAGGAGATGGCCCCGCGTTTGGTGACAGAGGGGCAGGTAAAGATGGTGAGCACGGAGCAGCGGGCAAAGTCTCCCGAGCCACCGATGCCGTTCATGATACGGCTGCCGTAGAAGTGGGTGGAGTTGATATTGCCGAAGAGGTCTGCCTCGATAGCAGTGTTCATGCACACCACACCCAAGCGGCGGATGACGGAGGTGTTGTTGGAGATTTCTGCCGGGCGCAGCAGGAACTTGTCGCGGTAAAAATCAAAGTTTTGGTACACTTCCTCCAGCATCTCATCAGAAAGCAGTAGCGAGCAGCCAGAGGCGAAGGAACAGCGCCCGCGCTGCATGAGCTTCACCACAGAATCCTGTATCACCTCGCCATACATGCGCACCGGCGGGATGATATCCGAATCCCCCAGCGCTGCCAGCACCGAGTTCGCCACATTGCCCACACCGCTCTGGATGGGTAGGAAACCCTCCGGGATGCGCCCCATGCGGTATTCTTCCTCCAAAAAGCGTACTACGTTGCGGCCAATGCGGTCTGTCTCCGGCGTGCCTTCCTTGAAGGCGGGAAAGCCGTCCGGGCTGTGGGTGGGTACAATGCCCACAATCTTTTCCGGGTCTATCTTGAGCACGCGGGTGCCGATGCGGTCATCCTCATGGTACAGTGGCACCAAGCAGCGGCCGGATTCATCGTGCGAGATGTAGATATCGTGTATATCCTTGAGTTCGGGCTTGTGATAGGTGTTGAGCTCCAGAATGATGCGGTCTGCCAGCATGCAGAAAGCCGGGCTGTTGCCCATGCCCACGGTGAAGGTGAGCTCACCTTCATCCGTCACCTCGCTCACTTCCACAATAGCCGTCTTGACGCGCGGGATGTGCCCATGGCGCATGGCTCGCATCATGAAGGAAAGGTGCATATCGTTGTACGCTATGTCCCCCCTATCTATGGCTTTGCGCGTCACCGGGCAGGATTGATACGGCATGCGCAGCGATACCGCTTCCGCCTCCGACAGTAGCTTGTCCACCAAATCCGTGGTGGAGGCACCCGTCATCAGCTTGATTTTGAAAGGCCGGCCTGCCTCATGCTCCGCCTTCGCTTTCGCCGCAATGGCTGCGGGAATTTTCTTGAGAGCTCCTGCATGGGCAAATCCGCTCATCCCTACGCATTCATCATGCTCGATGAGCGCGGCCGCTTCTTCCGGGGTCAGTATTTTGTAGCGCATAATGTTCCTTGACTACGAGTATCTGCTAAAGCTAGAGTCAAGTCAAGCAAATTCACTCGCTCTTTGCAGAATAACAGCTCACTACCGCAGCAAGGCGTACGCGAAAGTGGCTTGCAATTTAAGTGGTGGGGGGATAGAATGGGGACGGCCATGTTGCAAAAGATACAGAGCATCAGTGCGTGGTTGGCGCAGTATACCTCACCCTTTGTGGTGGGGGTGGCAGTAGTGGCTTTTTTTGTGCCTGGCATGTTCAGCTGGGTGCAGGGGGATGTGCAGGCACTGGTGTTGGGATTCATCATGCTGACGATGGGGATGACCCTGCGGCCTGTGGATTTTAAGGTGCTGGCGGCTCAGCCGGTGGATATTATCATCGGGTCGTGTGCGCAGTACAGCATCATGCCGCTGGTGGCTTGGCTGCTGGTGGAGAGTTTTGATTTGCCGCGTGGCATTGCTGCCGGGCTTATTTTGGTGGGTTGTTGCCCCGGCGGGGTTTCCAGCAATATCATGAGTTTTCTTTGCAAAGGGGATGTGGCCTACTCTGTGGGCATGACGACTGTTTCCACCTTGCTGGCACCTTTTGTCACCCCGCTTTTGGTGTTGTGGTTGGCCGGGGAGAGCATAGATGTGGATGCGCTTGGCATGTTTCGCAGCATTCTCTTTGTCACGATTTTGCCGGTAGGTGTGGGTGCGCTGTGCAACGGGCTATTTGGGCGAAAAGCGCTCTACGGCGAGGTATGCCGCATGATGCCGGGGCTCTCTGTGTTGGGGTTGGCGTGCATTGTGGGCGGGGTCACTGCGGCCAAGGGTGCAAGTTTTTTCACAAGCGGGGTGCTCATCTTCATCACTTGTTTTCTGCACAATACGCTGGGCTATGTGCTTGGTTATATGGCCGGGCGCTTGGCGCGCATGAACCGCCCCAAGCGCCGCACTCTCTCCATTGAGGTAGGCATGCAGAATGCCGGCTTGGCCACTGTGTTGGCCGCTCGCCATTTTCCCGGCATGCCGGAAGCCGCCGTGGCTGCGGCCATCTGCTGCGTGTGGCACAGCATTTCCGGCACTCTGCTGGCCGGGATTTTCAATGCACTCGACCGTCGCCATGGCGTGTGATGGGCGCATGCAGCTCCCTGGTGCGCGTGCTACTACTCATTGGGGTTGAGTAGTATACCATACTGCGTTGCGGGTTTGACCCCGTCGCTGGATGAGCCCTTGTTTGTGGAGGGTTTCCAGTTTGAGGGCAACTGTTCTGCGGCTGATATTGAAGGTGGAGCAAAGTGTGGAAAAAGACACGGGCTGGTTGTGTTGAATGTAGTCCAGGATGTCTTGTTCTGCAATAATGGTGCGAACTTTGCGCGCTGCTTTTTGCGGTGGCAGGGGCGCAGGCGGACGATTGGTGTATCCTTCATCAGCGCCGGAGGGCTCTTGCGCCGTCAGAACTTGCTCTTTGAAATGCGGTGGCGGGTAAAACCGGTAGGAGGTGGGGTCGATGAGTTGTCTCCTTACCGTGATGAGGACGTCGCTATCACTTACTTTGTACTCAGGAACGGGGAGTCTCGCTTCTTGGAAGCTCTCGAAGATACGCCGGATACCTGTCCCCCATTTCTCAACAATTCTCATTTTGTGGAATACATCTGCCAGCAAGGGATTGCGCAGCGAGGAGCTGCCACCCGCAAGCATTTTCTCCGGGGTGATATCGCCATATAATCCGCCGGGTGAAAAAAACTCGATACGGTCATCATAGATGGATACCTGGATGAATGAGTTGCGCAGATAGTTTCGGTGCAGGATTGCGTTGACAATGAGTTCTCGCAAGGCTGGGAGCGGAATTTCGTACAGATCCTGCCGATAGGTTCCTTCGATGCGGGCAGCCACGCGCGTGTGCTTGACGACGAAGTTTTCCACTTCGTCAATGAGTTGATAGAGTGGGCCTTCGAATTCTTTGCGATCGAGAAAATGCACTTTATCTGTTCCTTTGAAGAGGGCGCATTGAATGCGCGAAAAGTAGATGGAGCGGGGGCGCGCCAGCAGGCAGAATGCAACACTGGGTTGTAGGCTGTGGTCTTCTTGTTCTTGTAATAGTTGCCAGCTGATGAGGTGTTCTGTGGTGACTTCCCCTTTATTTTTGCCTACTCGTTGTTCAATGTAGGTGCAAAGGGTGTCAATTTCTTGTTGGGTGGCCGGTGCTTCGTTGCCGGGGAAGGTTTCATCGTAGTGGAGGCGTTGGCCTTTGAGCACGAGATCCAATAGGATTTCTCCTTCTGCACGCCGCGTTGTTGCGCCAACGCGAATGTATGTGCCGTTGTTTAATCCTTCGCTTTTGATGTAGTAGGGGGTGCTGCGCCCGGGGTATACGCGTACGACGATGAGTGTTTTGTCATCGACTGTTTCTAGGGTGATGTCCGGTACGAGTTGGGGTTGGCAGTTGTCTACGATAGCGTTGGTGATGGAATCGAGTGTTCGGTTAATGCTGGTTACTTCTACGCCGACGATTTGCAGGGTCGCATCATCTACGCCGAATACGAGCCGCCCTCCTTTGCCGTTGGCAAAGGCGACTACCGTTTTGATGTATTTGCGGTCTTTGGATGGTAGTTCTTTTTTGAACTCCAGGGTCGAGGATTCGCCGCGGATGATTTCGTTTTTGAGCATGTGTATGGGGTTTTTGGTGCATTTATTAGAGCATTTATTGGTGCATTTGTCAAGTTTATTGGTGCATTTTTCTGTGAATTAGTGTATTTGTTGGGGGGGGTAAGTGGTTTTTAGTGTATTTGTACGGTTTATTGGTGCATTTTTATAATTGCACTAATTGGTTTTGGCTATGTGGTATGCTATGGGGCTGTCGGGCTTTGAGCTTGTCATTAGGTGGGAATCATGGTAAGGTGGCGACAGCGGGTAGGAGAGAGCCGACCTGCAAGGCACACAGAACCACATCTTACATACTATGAACGCCATTCCCAACGTACTGGCCGGTCGCTATGCCTCCGGCGCCATGAAATCCATTTGGTCTGCCGAAGGGCGCATCGTGCTTGAGCGCGAGTTTTGGATTGCAGTCATGAAAGCGCAAAAGGACTTGGGCTTGGATATACCGCAGGAAGCAATAGATGCCTATGAGAGCGTGAAAGGGCAGGTGGATATTGAATCTATCAACAACCGCGAGCGTATCACCCGCCACGATGTGAAGGCCCGCATTGAGGAGTTCTGCGATTTGGCCGGGCACCAGCACATTCACAAAGGCATGACCAGCCGTGACCTGACGGAGAATGTGGAGCAGTTGCAGGTGTGGCGCGCGATGCAAATCATCCGCGATAAGGCTGTGGCGGTGTTGGACCGCATGGCCAAGCATGCCGCCAATTGGAAGAACCTGACACTGGCGGCTCGCACACACAATGTGGCCGCACAGGCCAGCACCATGGGCAAGCGCATTGCCATGTTCGGCGAGGAGATGCTGCACTGGGCTTGGGCATGGGTGAGCATCATGGACCGCTACCGCGTGCGTGGCCTGAAAGGCGCTGTGGGTACCCAGTTGGACCAACTTTCCCTCTTCGGTAAGAATGCAGAAACCGTGCGTGAGCTGGAGGAGCGCATCTGCGCCCACCTCGGCATCGGTACCAAGTGGCTCAACGTGGGGCAGGTGTATCCCCGTTCGTTGGATTTTGAGGTTATCTCCGGTCTTGTGGGTCTTTCCTGCGCGCCCAGCAGCTTCTGCAAAACCTGGCGCCTGATGGTAGGGCATGAGCTTTGCACAGAAGGCTTTGCCAAGGGGCAGACAGGCTCTAGCGCCATGCCGCACAAGATGAATCCCCGCTCCTGTGAGCGCGTGAACGGCTTCCACGCCATCCTCAAGGGGCATCTGAGCATGATTGGCGGCATTGTGGGCGACCAGTGGAATGAGGGTGATGTGTCCTGCTCCGTGGTGCGCCGCTGCGTACTGCCGGATGCTTTTATGGCGGCAGATGGTCTGTTTGAGACCTTCATCACCGTGCTGGATCAGATGCAGGTGTATGAACCGGTCATCAACACCGAGCTGGACCGCTACCTGCCCTTCCTGATGACCACCACCATCATGATGGCGGCGGTGAAGCGCGGCATGGGTCGCGAGGAGGCTCACGAGGTCATCAAGGAACACGCCGTATCCGTATCCAATGACCTGCGCAATGGTGCTATCTCCCGCAATGATTTGCTGGATCGTCTCGGTGCTGATGAGCGCCTGCCGCTCTCCCGCGAGGAAATACAGCAGATTTACGATAAAAACGCCGGCGACACCGGCATGGCTGCTGACCAGGTGAACGGTTTCGTCTCCTTGGTGGGCGAGATTGCCGCCATCTACCCGGATGGCGTAGGCTATACCCCCGGCGCTATTCTGTAAAGCCTGCACCAACCCGTACTCTGCCCCATGAATTCCACCCCGGAAAGCATCCTGTACGCGAATGAGGCCTACCGCCTCACCTCGCTGCGTTTGGAGCAACCGGGGTTGGTGGCAGAACTGGTGGGGCCGGGGCATAGTACCCTGCGTATCACCCGCAATGGCGAGGTGAGCGAACGGCCAATTCCCCCGGTACCCCGGGAGAAAACCGGCTACCGTGGCAGCATTCCTGTGCTGACTGCTATGTATGCCATGGCCGTGCAGGAGATGCAGCAAAACATTACCCCGGAGGGCTTGTTGCTGGCCGGTGCCTCGTGGCATACGGCTTGGACCCGCGATACGGCTTATGCCGTGACCCTGGGAGCTGCTTATCTGGAGCCGGAAGCATGCCGCCACAGCTTGGAATCCCGTGTGCGGGACGGTATCATCATGCAGGATACAGGAACCGGCGGCGGGTGGCCGATTTCGACCGACCGCGTATCTTGGGTGCTGGCAGCTTGGACGTATTATTTGGCATGCGGAGACCGTGAGTGGTTGGAATACAGTGCCCAAGTGGCTATGAATACCTTGGCGCAGGATGATGCGGTGCTGACATGCCATGGGCATTTGCGCCCCGGCGAAACCACATTTATTGATTGGCGGGAGCAAAGCTACCCTTCGTGGATGAATACGGCAGAAATTGGTGCTTCCTACGCATTTGGTACGAATGTGTTGCACTATGTAAGCCGCCGCATTGTAGCCCGCATGCTTGCTGAGCTGGGGCGGGAAAAAGAGGCTACCCCGTGGGCAGAGGAAGCCACTGCCATAGCAGCAGATGTGCAGGAGTACTTTTGGAGCCGTGCTGCGCAATGTTATGGCATGATGCGCACGGAAAATAGCTTGGAAGAGCGTGTGGATGCCCTGGCTACTGCCCTCTCCGTCATCACCGGGCTTTCCAGTGGTAAGCAGGCACACCAAGCAATGAATACACTTCCCCGCACCCTGTGGGGTACACCGGTGTTTGCTCCTTTCAAAGAAGAAGAACAAGCTGCCTACCACAATCGGGCCATCTGGCCTTTTGTGGAGGCATACGTGCTGCTGGCCCACGCTGAGTTGCAGGATACACGTGGCGCTGCCCAATCTATGGCATCTTTGCTGCGCGCGGCTATGGCTTTCGGGACGAATAAGGAGAATTTCCAAGCCGTCAGTGGGGAGGCCACCGGCACCATCCAGAACTCCGACCGCCAGTTATGGAGTGTAGCCGGCATGCTGGGTATGTATTACTTTGGGCTGTTTGGTATGCAGTATGAGGGGGATAACTTGGTCTTTGCCCCCTGTGTACCCAAGAATTTCGGTGGTAGCCATTGGCTGACCAATTTGCGTATTCGCGATATGGTGTTGGATGTACACCTCAATGGCTATGGTACGGATATTTGCTCTGCCCGCATTAATGGCAAAGCAGCTTCCCCCATCATCCCGCTGGATACGAAAGGGCGCCTGCAAATCGAGCTGGAGCTCATGCCCTCCGAAGATGAGCAAGAGGCTCACCCGGCCTACCCTGCCGCCGTAGATGACCTGCCCACCCCGCAGTGGGAAGAGTGCGGACCGGCGTTGCTGCGTTGGCGTGCCGTCCCCGGTGCAACGAGCTACTGCGTGTATGCCAATGGCACGGCTATTACTACCACAGGGCAGCCGGTCTATGCCCCGGCACCCGGTGCAGCACATTTCACAGAGTACCGCGTACAGGCCACATCTGCCTCCAATGCTTCTGCGCTGAGCCGCCCGTGGGAGTATTCCCGCCCCGGTTCCCGCCAGTTGTTGGCTCCCACACGTATTGGTGAGAAGCCCGAATACATGGTGGAAAACAACCGCGCTTGGTTGGATACCCGCCCATGCACAGCGCACTTGGAGTATGAAGCTATCACCCTGGCGGCAGGTATCTACCGCATCCGCTTCCGATATGTGAATGCATGTGCTTCTCGCCGGGATGGTGATACCTGTGCTCTGCGCCAACTCTTCATCAATGATACCCCCGGTGCTATCATTCCCTTCCCGCACAATACAGAGCAAGGGGATTGGGAGGATTACACCCACACTGCCGGCGTGCAGCTGCAACTCCCCGCAGGGGTTCACACTTTCTCCTTGCGTTTCACCTCTCTCTGCGCCAATACCGCCGGGCATACGAACCAATGCATGGTGGGGTATTTGGAAATCACCCGCTTGGCATAATGCAGGCCCCCTCTTTCCCCATGATTGAAGAAAAGACCATTGCAGCCGTAGCCACTCCGCCGGGTAGCGGTGCTATTGCTGTGGTACGCATGAGCGGGCCACAGGCGCATGCCATTGCGGCTACATGCTGCGGCCGCAGCTTGGAGGCTCGCCGCGCTACCTTGGTGCGCTTGCGCAATCGAGATGGGGCACCAATCGATGAAGCGGTGGCTACATTCTTTGCCGCACCGGCTAGTTATACCGGCGAAGATGTGGTGGAAATATCCTGCCACGGTGGCATGCTGGTGACTCGCCGTGTGCTGGAGTGTCTCTTGCAGGCCGGGGCGCAACCTGCCGAACCGGGAGAATTTTCCCGCCGGGCATTTGCTAATGGTAAGTTGGATTTGACCCAAGCAGAAGCGGTGATGGATATCATCTCTGCCGGGAGCGATTTGGCCCTTCGTGCGGCCCAAAACCAGCTCCAAGGTGCCATCAGCTCCCGTGTGCAAGCGGCGGCAGACAGACTCATCTCTACCGCCGCCCATCTGGAGGCCTATATTGATTTCCCGGAGGAAGAAATCTCCCCCGATACCACAGAGCAGCTTGCAGCAGCTATGCTTGGCGTCCGGCAGGATTTGCAACAGCTCCTCGACACGGCCGATGAGGGAAGACTTCTTCGTGAAGGAGTGCGCACAGCCATTGTCGGCGCTCCCAATGTGGGCAAATCCAGCTTGCTTAATATGCTCCTTGGTTATGAACGCGCCATTGTGAGCAATGTGGCAGGTACTACCCGTGATACGATTGAAGAATGCGTGAGCCTTGCCGGCTTGCGCCTGCGCCTCACCGATACGGCCGGCTTGCATGAAAGTGATGATGCCATTGAGCGCGCCGGTATGGAGCGCAGCCGTCGCGCCGGGGCAGAGGCTGATTTGGTGCTGGAGGTAGCAGACCTCACCCAGCCCCCGCCTGCTCCCTTGCCTTTGCCGCCGGGCAGCATGCGCCTGCTCGTGCTCAACAAAGCGGATTTGCCGCCCCACCCTGCCTGGGAAGGGCAGGAGGGTATCCGCATTTCTTGCCATACCGGGGCCGGCCGCAAGGAGTTGGAACAGGCCATTGCCGCGCTCTTCCTGCGTCATGATACCACCGCCGCCGATTTTGCTGCCATCAACACCCGCCACCGCTTCGCTCTACAACAAGCATTGCAGGCCCTGATGCAAGCGCATGCCTCCCTCCTTGCAGGGGATTCTCCCGAACTTACGGATGTAGACCTCCGCGCTGCTCTGGATGCCCTCGGTTCTATCATTGGCCGCATTGATACCGAGGATATCCTCACTCGCGTCTTTGCCACGTTCTGCCTCGGTAAATAACCCCCCACATCGTAAATCCTACATTCCAAAGGGCTTGTTTGAAAGAAAATTTGCAGTTTAAGTGGAGTTTTGCTTGACGTGAAGCCAAATTCGTGTAGAATAGCGCTCCGCATAAATCTTAACCCCCAATAAAATTATGTCCAGAATCTGCAATATTACGTTTGCTATGCCGCACAAGGGCCGTCGCATTCATCGCTCCGGTCTTGCCAAGAAAAAGGGTGGTATCGGTCGTCACGTCACGAAAGTTGTGAACCGCACAGTTTATCCGAACCTGCAGGAAAAGCGTATCTGGGTGCCTGAGCTCAATGGTGGCAAGGGTGGCTACATCCGCATGAAGCTCTCCTGCAAGGCTCTCCGTACGATTTCCAAGAACGGCGCTTTCAATACGCTCAAGAAAGCCGGTATCCTTTATTGATTCCGGCTACTGCGTTCAGTTTTTTTTGAACGCTGCGGCAAGTTCAGGTGTCTCCCTTTCAAGACTACAACAGGATTTGCTGCTGAACTGCTCCGAAACGGACACGGATGTATGCAGGATTCCTCCTGTTAATCACATCACAGTTTACGAAAATGACATCCCCCCAGACCAAAATCGCGCTTCGTATCAACGACGATAACCTCAATCACCACCTGTGGAATAACCGCGGTGTGTGGTGGTGCCACGTTACCGTTCATAAGCCGGATGCTACGGCTGAACGCCTTCGTTTCTCCCTGCGTACGCGGGATATTAAGAAGGCTCGCACGCTTCGCGACCGTATTTTTGCGGACATCCAGCGTCACTTCGGTATAGCTGCCTGATGTGTGGCCCGCAATGGGCTCTGCTCAGATTGTTTTCAAAACCGCATCGGGTTTGTCCCGGTGCGGTTTTGCTGTCTCGTATGGGCATTTTGGGATGATGGCACACAAAGTCACCCTCAGGACTGATATTGTGCTTGCATTTAGGGGACAAGGTGATAGATTGAATTCAGGCACACCCGTTTAGCACAGGTGCGCTCCGCAACGAACAGACTTATACAACAATGGATATTCTTCACGACAAGGACGCCGATGTGAGCGTTCTGAATGGCAAGACCGTGGCTGTGATTGGCTACGGTGCTCAGGGTCGCGCCCAGGCTCTTTGCATGCGCGACAGTGGCGTGCATGTCATCATCGGTCTGCGCCCCGGCAAGAGCTGGGATGCAGCTGTGCAGGATGGCTTTGAAGTCATGCCCGTAGATGAAGCAGCCGCCAAGGCCGACATCATCCACATCCTCCTGCCCGATGAAAAGCACGGCGAGGTATACACCAACCAGATTAAGCCCGGCTTGAAGCCCGGCAAGACACTGTGCTGCTCCCACGGTTTTGCATACGTGTTCAAGACCATTGAGCCCCCGGCAGATGTGGATGTCATCATGGTGGCTCCCAAGGGCCCGGGCACGGAAGTGCGCCGTGTGTTCGAGGAAGGCTTTGGCTGCCCCGGTCTCATTGCCGTATTCCAGAATCCGACCGGCAAGGCTCGCGAGGTAGCACTTGCCATGGCCAAGGCAGAGGGTCTTACCCGCGGTGGCGTGTTGGAATGCACCATGCAGCAGGAGACCTACGAAGATCTCTTTGGCGAGCAGAACGTGCTTTGCGGTGGTCTCGTGGACCTGATGAAGTATGGTTTCGAGACACTGATTGAAGCCGGCTACCCCGCCGAGATGGCCTACTTCGAATGCGTACACGAAGCCAAGCTCATCGTGGACATCATCTACAACAAGGGTATCCAGGCCATGAACGCCGTTATCTCCAACACCGCAGAGTTCGGTGAATACTACAACGGCCCGCAGATTCTTGGTCCGGAAGTGAAGGAGAAGATGAAGGAATCCCTCAAGCGCATCGAAAGTGGCGAGTTCGCCCGCGTGTGGCTGGCAGAAGCCGCCGCCGGTGCTCCCAATCTGCTTGCCAAGCGTGCTGCTTTGGCAGAGCACCCCGTGGAAATCGTGGGCAGCAAGATTCGCGAGCTTTTCGAGCGTTAATTCACGCTTCATATTTACACAGCTTATTGCAAAACAAAGGCGCAGGAGAAATCCTGCGCCTTTCGTATGCGTCAATGTGGAAGAGATATCAGCCGCGGTTAAATAAGCGTGTTTGCTCCGGATCCGGCATGATTTCTACGAGGGCAAAATCATCTTCTTGCAGGTCGTAGACAGCATCAAAATCTGCGGCGCAGTAGATGGGTATGTATTTGGCATTCCAGAGGCGTGCCAAATCCTTGAGGTTGCAGGCGGGGATTTGCGCTTCGGGGGTGTTGACTGTATCAGCTGCCAGCACCGCGACTACACGCAAGCCGGGTTCAAGCTGGGGCAGGAAGGTGGAGGCGGCACAATCGCGCATCAGAGCCACATCACCTGCAAGGCAACAGGCACTTTGCTTGGCGGCAGAGTAGCCGAGGAAAGCGGATACGGTGCCATCCGTACTGTGCATATTGATTCCGCGCACCATGCCGAATTCCCGCTCTGATTGAGCGTATTTACCCCACAGAGAGGATACGCGGGTGCCACTCAGGCACACTTCATCGCAAATGACGGCGTAATGCGAGAAGGCGCGTACCAAAGCGGCCTCACTCTCGGGGTAGGAAAGGAGCAATTCCTCAATGCGTGCAGCGCGGCGCCGGCTCAGGCTGAGTAGCCCTGTGGGGTCATGGCGGCGGGGAATATCCCCCAACGCTTGCATGATTTGCTCGATATCGCCCTCAAACACATGGCTTTGGCGGCGCAAGCCGGCAAAGCCGGTGCGGGTTACAGAGTATACCTCCACCTTGGGCATATCTTCCAGTGCTTGCCAGAAAGGCCCGGTGGGCACTTCGCCAAAGCGCAAGACGATGGGGGGAGGGTTGTCCAGCAAGAGGGCATCGGCATCGGCCAGCACATACTGGTGCATTTGCTCGCGCATGTTGCTGGCGGGCTCTGCCAACATGGGCACACGCAGCAAATCTGCCAGCCATGCTACGGCGTTGTGTTCATCTGCATTCAGGGCACCCAGCACCAGTACCAGCCCCTCCCATTCCCGGAAACGCAGCATCTGCGATAGAGCCACCAGCGAGCCCCGGAAGCGCGGAGCCTTGGGGCGCGGGCCTACATACAAATCACTATAATCTCCCCCCCGCCGCACGCCCTCACCCAAGCAAAGATTGAAGTGCAGCGGGAAGCCTTCTTGCAGGAGTTCTTCAATTTGCTCACAATCCGGATATGCCAGCGGGAGGCAGAAGTTGATCGTATCTGCATACATACCGAAAAGGCCGGTGTGTTCGATGCGGCCGGGCAATCCCAGCCCGCCATCCGGAGTGGCAGAATCGATAGTGATGACGATGAGGGGCCGGCGGCTGTAGTAGGCAGCCACCAGCACCGGGGTGAGGGAAGTAGCGGAGCTGCCGCCGCTGGTGATGATAGCTACGGGGCGGCCTGTTGCCTCTGCTCGTGCCAAGGCAAAGCTGGCAGCTGCGCGCTCATCTGCATGGTACCAGCAGTGCGCTGCGGGGCAGCTTTCCAATTCCTCGATAAAGACCATACTTTCCTCGCCGGGGCAGCATACCCATTCAGCGATACCACAGCGTGCACATTGAGCAATGAGATGAATCATGATGATGCGGGGAAGGGGAGAGATTCGGGGTGGCCCAAATGCCGGGGCCGCCGGAAGGTGAGAAAATCATACACCATGGCCACGCGTGCGGCACGCTCGCGCAGCCATTGTTTCAGGAAGGTGGGGCGGTTGAGCGGCACGATCGGTGCCCTGAGCCCGGTGGCAGATATGTTCAAATGCCGCGCAATGGCCACTGCGCGTTCTGCATGCTCTGCTTGGCTCACGATGATGAGTTGGTCGGCTCCAAAAATGCGTTTTGCGCGTGCCACGGAGTCATAGGTGCAGATACCGGCATAATCGCACACGATACGGTTTGCCGGTACACCTTTTTTGATGAGGGCAGCCCGCATGTCGTCCGGTTCATTGTAGTACTTGGTGCGGTTATCGCCGGAAACGATGAGGCCACGCACCCGGCCGGAGTACCACAAATTGGCCGCTGCTTGGATGCGCCCGGTAAAGTACATATTGTTGCGGCCATTGGCCAGCTTTCGGCTGCACCCCAGCACCAGGCCTACGGAATGAGGTTGGCATGCAGCGGGGCTGTTGTGGCACAGACCCTGCGCCAGAAGATAGGTCCACCCCTCTGCCACAGCTATTGCCAACACCGGCAGCATGGTGCCTACCAGCACCAGCCACAGGATACGGCGCAGAACGCGGCGGGAGAGAAAGCGGCGCATGAACATTAATCGATAGGCACCACGCGGATATTGGTGGTCAGTTCATGCGTCTCACCGCAGCGCAGCATGATGTTTTCAGCGGGCACCACGCTGCTTTCCACGGCCAGAAAACCGCGGGCGGCTTCTGCTCCCAAATCCCCCATGCCGGCAGCAAGAGTTTTCCCGGGATTCCACACGACACATGAGCCCGAGCCCGCGCGGCAAATGCGTATGCTGCGGCTCCATCCCGGGTCGTGAATGGCTATTTCTTGGTTTTCCTGCACGGGGCAGTATATGCGGTCGATGTGCCCGGCCGGAATGAGCGGGTCCTCGCAATGCGGCACGGCATCATCGGCGTATTCGGTGAATGCGCTGTCCTCCAGCCCGGTGATGGCCACTTTTTCATAATCGCTCACGGCAAAATAGGTGTGCATAGCCGCAGAGAACGGCATGGTGCGGGGTACATCCAAAGTGATGAGGCTGATAGTCAGCTCGCTGCCAATTTCCATCATCACCGCCCCACTGGGCAGCATCTCCTGCTCCGGCGGCAGAGCCAGCATCAGGCGTACGCAGCCGTCTTCCAACTCCTCACTGGCGGCCAACTGCCACGTGGAGATACGCGCCACACCGTGTGAGGGCTGTGCTGCATCTTCCGGGTGTTTGCCAAACCAAGGCCAACACAGCGGCACGCCGCCTCGCAGGGCTTTCCCCTTGCGAAACTCTGCCTTCGGGCTCATAAATATGACCGGCATTTGCCCGGCGGGAGTCCAATGAATCAAATGTGCTCCGTAGAGTGAAACTTCGGCGCTACAAAGGGCTGTCTCTATGCGGATGATGGGAAACTCCTCCCCATACGGGTATTCTGTCGTTATCATGTCTAGGCAGTATTGGCTTGGTCCCTGCATCCTACCAGAAATGTATCTTGCTTGCAAGCGGAAAGGGCTTGAATAACGCTCTTTTGCGTGGCGTACATTCTTCTTGCTTTCACCCGGCGAATTCGCTAGAATGCTCCCGTGAGTTATCAGGTTTTCGCCAGAAAGTACAGACCCCGCACATTCAAGGATGTGTTGGGTCAGGATCATGTGGTGCGTACTCTTTGCAATGCCATTGAGCAGAAGCGCCTTGCGCATGCTTACCTCTTTGTGGGACCACGTGGCACAGGCAAAACCTCCACCGCCCGCATTTTTGCCAAGGCTCTCAATTGCACCGGTGGCCCCAGCATTGATTTTGACCCGGATGAGGACGTGTGCCGCGAGATTGCTGAAGGCCGCAGCCTGGATGTGCTGGAGATTGACGGTGCCTCCAACCGCGGTATAGACAATATCCGTGATTTGCGGGATAATGTGCAGTTTGCGCCCACCCGCGGTCAGTACCGCATCATCTATATTGACGAGGTTCACATGCTCACCAAGGAATCGTTCAATGCACTGCTCAAGACCTTGGAAGAGCCCCCGGCCCACGTCATGTTCATTTTTGCGACAACGGAGCCGCACAAGATTCTACCCACCATTCTCTCCCGCTGCCAGCGCTTTGATTTGCGCCCCATTCCGGCAGATATTATTGCCAATCACTTGGTGAACATTGCTGCCAATGAAGGAGTGAGCTTGAGTGAGGCCGCGGCCTTTGCCATTGCCCGTGTAGCGGATGGCGGCATGCGAGATGCCCAATCCATGCTCGACCAGCTTGTCTCGTTCTGTGGCAATAGCATTAGCGAGCAGAATGTGAACGATATTTTCGGCGTGACTAGCCGCGATACCGTGGCGCGTGCGCTCGCGTACATGCTGGACCGCCAGCTACCCAGCCTCCTTCACTTAGTGCATGAACTGGCAGAGGCAGGGCGCGATATGGGGCAGCTGCTTTCCGAGCTCATGGGGGCTGTGCGAGAGCTGCTGGTCAGCAAAGTTGCACCGGATGAAGCCAGCAACAGCTTGCCTGCTGAGTGGCGAGAAACCCTTGCTACCCTGCTCGCCCGCACTCCAACGGATAAAATCATCCGGCTGATGGAGGTGCTCTCCACCGCAGAGGAACACATGCGCTGGAGTACGAATAAACGCCTGCACCTGGAAATGGGGCTCATCCAAGCCGTACACTCCTTGGCAGAGGCCAACGTGAGCGATATCATCCGCGCCCTTGCCGGTGCCCCCCTGCCGGAAACTCCCATAGCCACAGAACCACTCCCGGCTGTGGCTATGCCCGGTGCCCCCGCCTCTGCTCCGGCACCGGCTCCTGCGCCCAAGCCGCTCCCGGAGGCACCCGCCGCTGCCCTGCAGCCCGAGCCTGAGCCCATCATTGCAGAGGAAGCAACCAGCCTGGAACCCATTGATGACCAGCCGCCCCTTTTTGGGGATATGCCTGCTCCCGATATGCCCCCGGAGTCTGCCGAACCGGTAGCGCGTAACCTGACACCCGAGGATTGGGACAGCATCTTGGAAACGGTGCGCACCAAGGCACCGCTCAAAGCCGCCATGATAGGCAATACCCTCTTTGTGAGTGATGAAGATGGCTTAGTCTTCATAGGCATAAACCCGGAAGATATCCACACCCGAGATGCCTTGTTGAGCGAGGCTATCACAGATTTGGTGCGCGATGCCGCCCAAGCACTTTGCGGCCGCCGCATCACGCTGCGTGTAGTGGCAGATGCCGGCGTGCCCCCGCCTGTGGTGGAAGAAATGCCCCCGCCCCCGCCCATGCCCATCCCGGCCCCTAAACCCGCCAAGAAAGCACCGGCACCGGCTCCTGTGGAGGAAAAACCGGCAGCTCCTGCCTCCCTGCGCCCCACAGAAGAAGAATTTTACAACGACCCGCTCATTGAGCTTGCCCTCAAAGAGTTCCACGCTACAATCATCAAAAACTAACCTCCCCCCCTCCCTGCATGAATATCCAAAAACTCATGAAACAAGCCCAGGCTATGCAGGCCAACATGGCCCAAGCCCAAGCAAAATTGGCTGAAAAAGAATTCGTGGCCGAGACCGCCGGCGGCAAAATCAAGGCAACCGCCTCCGGTGCCGGCATGATTACCGCCCTTAGCATTGATCCTGCCGTCATCGACCCCGATGATGCAGAATTCCTGCAATCCCTCATTCTCAAGGCTGTACAGGACGCCCTCACCGGCGCCCAGAAGATGGCCGAAAGCGAGATGCGCAAGGTCACGGGTGGCTTGGGCTTCCCCATGTAAGTTCTTTCTACATCTCATCCACATGCAACTGCGTTTGCCGGCCGTTTCGCTTTCCCTGTTGCTCTGCTTTTCTACCCAAGCAGAGCAAGTGGGCATTGGCACCTATCCCGCAAAAATTGTGCCGGAGCAGGTGGCGGTGCTCACCCTCACTGAACGGGGAGTAGTGACGGACTTTGCAGACCCCAACACCCGCTTAGAGCAAGGCACGGTGGTGGCTATGGTCAACAAAGAAAAATTGGCTCAAGAGCGCGAGGATATGGAGCTGCAATTGGCCCGTGAACGCATCAACAAAAAGGATGAGCTCCGCAAGCTGGAGGCGGAAAAACGCCGTATAGTATTCTATCTCAACCTCACTGATGATGAACGCAAATTCGCCGGTGATTTCCTCGCGGCAGATGGCTCCGCCCCCACTCATGAATCCTTGGCTGATTTGGCCGAACGCATGGATTTGCTGAAACGCGAGCTCAGCACCATTGAGCGCCGCAAACGCAGTGAATGGGAGGCCAAGAGTGAAGCCAGTACCCTTAAAATGCCTTTTACGGGGCGCCTGCAATACAACATCACCCTGCCGCAGGATAAATCCAAGCCCTTTGAAAATACCGGCATGGTGCAGAGCTTTGCCACGGCCTGCGATGATTCTGCCTATTACATCACCCTCAACATCAATGCGAGTGAGCTCACCCAGCTACCTGCTGAAAACTTTCATGCGGAGGTGAAACTACCGGCCAATCGCAAGCTGATTGGTACCTACGCATTCCGCCGTGTGGAGAAATCCGGCTCCGGCGGTGATATGCTTGTTTATTTTTTCAAACTCCCCACGGAGGAACACGAAACAGCCCACTCCATGTTGGGCAGCAATGCGCGCGCCACCCTTATCTACGAGGCCGGGGAGGGTGTGAAGCGCGTGAGCAAAGCAGAGCTTGCCATGCACCCCGGGGCTGCCAATTGCGAGAATTGGGAGGAACTTGTTGCCGTTGCTCATCCCGGGCACTACGTTGTGCTTATTGCGGAGCGAGATATCATTATCTGCCCGGAATCTGCCACCACCAATCATTGATTATGAATCTCATCTGCGAGAATGTATCCTTTGCCTACACTCGCAAGGTGCCGGTCATTGAGAATTTTTCGCATACGTTTCGGCCCGGTATCACCATCCTCAAGGGTTATTCCGGTTCCGGCAAGACAACCCTTCTCAAGCTGCTGGCGGGCTACTTGAAAGTGCAGAGCGGGCGTATCACCACCCCCACCGGGGCTCGCGTCACTTCTCGCCGCTACCACAGGCGGGATGTAGCCTACATGTTCCAAGGTATCAACCTGCTGCCCCTCATGAGTGTGGAGCGCAACTTGCGCCTCGCGGCAGAAATGGCCGTGTTGCCCGCGTGCCAGTGGAAACCGCGTTTCCAAAGCTTGCTCAGTGATTTGGGCTTGCTGGAATTGCGCCACCGCAGGGCAGATAAACTCTCCGGCGGTCAAGCACAGCGCGCGGCGCTCGCACGCACCCTCATGAAAGATGCCCCCACCGTCTTGCTTGATGAACCCACTTCCGGTTTGGATGATACCAATACCAACATTATCAAACAGCTTATCCTCAAAGATGCTGCAAAGCGTATCTGCATCATCAGTACCCACGATAGCCGCCTGATTGAACTGGCCGATGAAATCATTGATTTTGACAACCCTGTATCTTGCTAAAGATACCATACACCGCTGGTTTTCGCGCGTTTCCAGCCCCTTGGCTCGCGTGCTGGTGGTGTATTTCTTGGGCTTGTGCGCACTGTGTTCCCTTGGCAGCTATGCCTTGGCAACTAAAATTGTGCGCGATAAAATCATCTCCCGCGGCGGTGACTTGGTGATGGTGTCGATGACAGGTGGCCGCACTTCAGGTCCCATTGCTTTCCCCACAGCGGCGCAGGTCGAGGAGCTGCTGGGTGCGGAATCATACGCTGTCAAGGTGGCCGGCTCTGCCCAGACTGCCTCCGGCCAACATGTGCCGGTCTATACCTTTGATTTTAGCCACATCGGCCAATTTATGCCACTCATGGCGCGCAGTGGCGGCCCCACATTGCTGCAAACGCCGGATGGCAAACTCCCCCCCGGACCGGCAGATGTGGATTACTATGGTGAGCGGCGAACAGTCTTTGTGCGCCATCTCCCGGAAAACCACTTGCTGATGCGACTTATGAATGGCAAAGGCATCCTGATGCTTGCCGATGATTTGCCGGAAAGCATGCGCCAGTCTGCATATCATCAACTGATAGCTCGGGTGCGCCATTTGGAAAATACAGATTCCATCCTGAATGTCGAGCGCTACTTCCGCCGCTACATGCGCCTGGAAAATGCCAACGGCCATGTTATCTCGGCTTCTCGCCTGCTGGAAGAGTTGGAAAACGTCCTCTCCAAACAAACTCTTTGCCGCATGGCTTTCTGCTTAGGCATCAGCTGCATTGTGGGTATTTTACTTACCGCGCTTGCCGGCATGGAATACCGCCAAAATGAATATATCTACACCCTCATGAAGAGTTTCGGCATACATCCCTTCATGTTGGTTGGGGCTTTTATTGCGGAAAATCTACTCATTGTAGGTGGCTCATTTGTAGCTGCTATTGCCACTTTCATGTACTTCCAGAAAATAATTGTCACGCAGCTCCTCAAGCTGGGGCATTACAGCCTTTCGCTCCAAGAAATCATGCCGGAAATTCACCTCATCAGCGTGACTCTTGTTGTTTGCGTTCTCGTTTCTTCTATTCCTATTATCATTGCTGCTCATAGGGATATCGGCCGCGTGCTCAAGTAAAATCTGACATGATGTCATAATGTACGCATTTTCTTCTTGATTCTCAGATTCGTTATGGTAGAACAGACAAGTCATCTCCCTATCAGTGAGAGATTAAAACCTTAAACCTATCAAAGAAAAATGGATATTCAAGTTGCTGTCCTTTGCGACTACGCCGCCGACTATCAGGGCAAGCTCTGCGTGCAGGGTGCCTTCGATACTCTGTTTGCCCGTCAGTTCCCTGTCATTCACCCCGCTTGCGCTCTCGCTCTGCGCACCTGCATCGTTCCTGAAGATGCCGGTGATCACAAGCTCGGTATCTCCATCATCGATGAAGATGGTACCCCCATCGACAAGGAACGCATGCCCATCGTTGGCGACCTCAAGGTTGGTCTGCCCGAAGGTGCTTCCTTCCTTACCCGCAACCTTATCATGAACTTCCAGGGCCTCAAGTTTGAGAAGGCTGGTGTCTACACCGTAGAGGTGACCCTCGACGGCGAGACCATCTCCCGCACCCCCATCCGCCTGGTGATGGTGCAGCCTGAAGCCTAATAGGGTTCACATCATAGTTATTTCCTTTCTATTGTTCCCCGCCGTTCCGTGCTGAACGGCGGGGTTCTTTATTGTATGAGCGCAAAGACTGACACTGTTTTCACAACGTCTGCCTGAAATCGCAATCTAGAACGGCATTATCAAGAATTGGTGCTGTTCGCTTCCTCTTCCAAGGCCAGCGTCTGCTTAGTGAGATTGCCAAAGGAATCGTATTCATACAGTGTGGGAGCCATGGAGATAGGCTCGGGTGCTTCCTTGCCCTCATCGGCGGCGGGTTCCTGCGTTTATCGATACTGTTTCACGTAATCGATTTTTGGCAGCCTTTTTGTGACTGTGATTTTTAGCGACTCCGAAGAATTGTGTGTAAATGACTTATGAAAATTGATGCCGCTTTCTAAAAATCACCCCGAAATTCAGCTCGGCTCATAACAGAGTGAAGATATTTGCGTTAATTGCGCGTTATCAATAAATTATAAATAGCATTAACATTAGGCGTTCTCTTGTAAATGAACGGATTTCGAAGTCTTCGAATTACATTTTGTGCTCTTTAGGTTGCAAATTTATATTCAGATTGCCTCAATTCTTTGCTGATTATTCAGGCGAGCAATGAAAAGCGTATCATTAATCTATATAGAAGTTGCTCTTATTACATTGAAAAGCGTGATAATAATACCAGGTGTCATACTTGCAGCGAACAATAAGATATCGTATTTTTTTTCTTTTGTTTTACTTTTTTGAGTACGAATA
>JAFQGD010000010.1 GCA_017398355.1 Akkermansia sp.
AGTCGATTCAGGGCGAAGCAACGAACGCAACCCTCATCTCGGAAGTCACACGTCTTCTTCAGTTTGTTATGAATGGATTCTGTAATTGAATAGAATGGCTTTTGGATTCAATATCACCTATGAATCCCATCAAAGACAGTATGGAGTAAATACTCCTCTTTCTACCATCTTTGGTGAGGTAGGAGGCGTTTAGTATTGAGACGAGGTATCATGCGTAGTATTTGGAGAGAAACGGAGGTCAGGAGGAGGAAGAAGAAGAAGATACGGAGGAATAATCCACCCTTTCTCATTTAAATACGAACAAGGCTTACGCCTCATCTTCACCCGTGGACGCGGGCTCGATGATGAGGCGTTTTTGTCGGCGAATGGCGCGCAAGCCCCCCGGTAAATCGATACGCGATACCGGAGCGGCAGGATTGAGGATATCATCAATCTGCATAATCATCATCTCACTAATACCACGTACCGCGCATTGCTGCAAATAATGCCGGATGACGGCTTTGCGGTAAGCTGCCGGCTTATCCAACAAGGTCGGTAAGTACAAGCGCCCCTGTGGGTCGGTAAGAGGGAGCTGGCTCAGGGCAAATTCCAACGCGGAGAGCGTCTCCTCATGCAAGCGAGCGCTGCGATTGATGATGGGTGTTACATCCCGCCCCATCGCGCGATTGAGCGCAGGCATCACCTCCAAGCGCAGGCGATTGCGGGCGACATCCGCCACGGCATTGGTAGAGTCCTCTCTCCAAGCTTGGCCAATACTGCGCAGAAACCCCGTAATTTGAGCACGGGTACAACCCAGCAATGGGCGCAGCCACACATGCCCCTCTGCACAGTGAACGGGTCGCATTCCCCGGAGCCCCGCCGCACCACGAGCCAATCGAAAAAGCACCGTCTCCGCCTGATCATCTGCATGGTGAGCCAGGGCAATAGAAGCACACACGCCGGAGCGCTCTGCCACCTGCTGTAAAATACGGCGGCGCTCCACACGAGCCGTTGTTTCCAGCGATGTACCGCGTTCTGCAGCCAAAGCGGGGATATCAACATACTCCGTATGCAGCTTGACCCGCAACGCAGCGCAAAGCTCTGCACAAAAAGCCGCATCTGCATCTGCTTCATCACCACGTATTCCGTGGTGTACATGGCACGCCTGCAATGCACAACCGTGCCCTATAAGCATACAAAGCAAGGCAACAGAATCGCGCCCTCCACTAAGCCCAATGATAATGGGGTGTTGCAACCAAGGCAAGCAAGCAGGCTCAGGCTGCAATACGCAGCCTGAGCCTGCCTTGTAAAGCTCTCGTAGTTTAGTACTTGTAATCAACGTAGAACTGGAACTGACCCGAGCGGTCAATGGCATTGCCAGTCTTGAAAGGAATGGCATAGTCTACTGCCAGCGGCCCCATGGGCAAATTGATACGAAGACCGAAACCATAGTCGGCAGAAATGGCGCCGGTATCAAAGTCGAAGCTATCAGCATTCACAAAACCGGCATCCACAAATGCGGCAAAGCGCACCGTTTCCACCACGGGCACGGTCACCTCCAACTGTACAAAGGCAGAGGTATTACCACCCATTGATTCGTCACCGGCCAACTTTTCATCCACCAAGCCGACATCGCGGAAGCGGAAGCCACGCAAGTTGGAGGGGCCACCCAAGTAGCAGCGCTCAAACAGCGGCACCACCTCTTCGCTATCCACGGTATCAACCGTTTCTACTCCAAAGTTGATGCTGAAAATGCTATCCCAAAGAGAATTGTAGTATGCAGAACCGGCAATACCGGCACTGTAGGTTTCCACCGTGCTACCCGGGCCGCTGTATCCCACATGCGCCTCAAAATGTCCACCCTTACGCGGCGTAATCATCGCATCACGCGAATCATACTGGTAAGAAAGGTCAATGTGACTGCGGGTGAAATCATCACAATTTTCGCGGAAGAAGATGGGAGCATCGCCCTCTGCCTCCAAGTTGAACTGCTCAATGCGGTACTCCAGCTTGATGGAGTTGTAATCATTGAGCGCCTTGCGCAGAGAAATCGCATAGCCAAAATTCTTCTGGCGGTAGAAATCACTCATATAGGACGAGTTGGAGAAGAACAACTCATTGCCCAATGCCAACTTGCGATCCAAGAACCAAGGCTCAAGCAAGTGCACGGATGCGCTCTGGTATTCCCAACCTACGCGCCCGGACAAGGTCAGGCGCTGACCACCGCCCACCAATGAGCCCCCGCCGAACAATCCGCGAATGTCAAAATTGGACTGCGTAACGTTGGCGTAGAAGTACAAGCTCTCTACCGAGGAGAATGCTGCACCCACGGTGAACATACCCGTCATCTTTTCGCGCACGTTGACATTGATATCGCGGTAGCCTGCAGTACCGGAAGATGTCTGCGACACCTCCACGGGCTTTTCAAAGTAGCCCAAGTTCTCCAAACGCTTGCGGGCTGTATCCAAGTCCACAGAGTTCAGGTATTGCCCCGGCTTGAGGGGGAGCTCACGCAAAATGACGTGTGGCTTTGTTTTTGTGTTGCCACGCACATTGATGCGGCCCACCACATAGCGCCCGCCTTCCTTGACATCATAGCGGATATCTACCAAACGCGTACCATCTTTCTCCACGCCGACTTCGTTGATATCCGGACGCACATCTGCATCTGCGTAGCCTTTTGCACCATAATACTTGCGAATCATGGTGGTATCATCCGATACTTTTTGCAGGGAGTAAATATCCCCGCCAAGCATGCTCAAGCCCGGCTCCAATTCCTGCGGAGTGTAGACGGAAAGCCCACCGAAGCTGACTTGGCGCACCTTGTAGCGGGGGCCTTCATCGATATGGACTTTCATGGAGAGTTTCTGGCGGCCGGTTTTCTTGCCATTATCGGTATACTCAACCTTTGCGATGCGCGCACGGAGGTAACCGTAATTACGGTAGTGGCGGATGATTTCCTGCAAATCATCTTCAACCTGTTCGCGGTCCACACGCCCGGATTTGGTAAACCAAGTAAAGAGGCCACGCTCCTTGGTCTTCATAATCTGGCGCAGCTGCACATCATCAAACTGGCGGTTGCCCTCAAAGTTAATGTGGTTCATGCTCACCGGACGCCCTTCATAAATATCAAAGATGATGTCGTCATACTCGCTGCGTTGAGTCTTGGCATGACGCCAAGTTACGCGAGTATCAGGATAACCGGCCTCTTGGTACATCCGGATAATTTCTGCACGAGCAGCAGACAACTCGCGGTCGTTAATCACCTTGCTGGACTGCAATTTAATCTCCTCGCGCAGTTGGCGCTCCGTAAAACGCCTGTTACCGGTAAAGCCCACACCGCCCATCACATTGGCGGGTTGCACCTCGAACGTGACGCGCACGCCACCGCCCACCGGATCCACAGCCACGCGCGCATTATTACCTACCAAACCTCTGTTAATCAAACGCTCCAAGTCGTCATTGATGCGCATGCCCGAGTACTTTGAACCCGCCGTCGTTTGGATGACGTCCAACAGGCGTTCATCAGGCACCGTGCGCTTACCGGAGGTGTAACGAATGCGAACAGATTGTACACGCTTTCCTTCGTATGCCCCGTCACTCCCAAACAAACCGGTAGAAGGACCCAATTCCCGCATCACCACATCAGGACTCACCAACTTGGTATCCTCTGCCTGGGATACATAGAAAGTTTCCACCGGCTTCGGAGCCGGTGCCGTTTCCTTCTCTTCCACGGCCTCAAGCTGAGAAGCAGCAGAAGTTTCTGCCGGCGCCGGCGTTGCCGCCGGTTTATCGGCACTCTGAGCACTTATCATAGCATCCAAAAAAGGATCTCCCGTAGGTTCCTGCCCATTAACAGGCAGGGATATAGACATAGCGATAGCAGCCATCGCTGCCGACCAGTGCAGAGTGCGCGCGTTCATAACTCTCATTCTAATCAATTCAGTTCCCATGGTCAAGCGCATATTGACACATTGACACGATTGACATACTTTCTTTCTCGCGCGTGCATTGCGTACGCGACGCAGCTACACTCAATTCTTGCAAATAAGGCTTGAATTTATACAAGAATCAGGTATGCTTATGCCCAGCGGGGCAGTTTACACCCCGTGCGTACCATTATGGCCAGCGACGATTTTCAGCAAATAGAGCAAAATTACATGTGCGACCCGGATGCAGACGGCGGTTTCGTCTTCACCACCGTGGAAGCCGCAATCAACTGGGTTCAAAACCACTCCTTGTGGCCCATGCCGATGGGCACCTCATGCTGCGCCATTGAGTACATGGCAACAGCTTGCTCCCGCTACGATATTTCTCGTTTCGGCGCAGAAGTAAACCGTTACGCACCCCGCCAGGCAGACTTCATGTTCATCTGTGGCACAATCACCTACAAGATGGCTATGCTGGTACGCCGCATTTGGGACCAGATGCCCGAGCCCAAGTGGTGCATTGCATGCGGTGCGTGCGCCTGCACAGGTGGTATGTTCCGCTCATACTCCGTCTTGCAGGGTGTCGATAAGATTGTACCGGTAGATGTGTATATTTCCGGTTGTCCGCCCCGCCCGGAAGCACTCTTGCAAGGTCTCATCACCCTTCAGGATAAGATTATGGCAACCGAGCACCCGCTCAAGGACTTTTTCAAGACCCACGACCTGCGTGTTGCGCCTAATGCCGACACCATCAAGGCCAAGATGCCTATCGAATAAAGCTGCAACCCGCACTCACACATACGCACACCATGTCAGCAGACCTCACTTCCCTTCAAAACGCCGCAGCAGATAAAATCTGCGCCCGTTATCCGCAGATTACCCGCAAAGAGTTTCGCGGAGACACCACCCTCACTATCCCGGCAGACACACTGGTGGAAGCCATGCGCTACGCCAAAGAAAGCTGCGGGTTTGATATGCTTCTCTGCGTTTCTTCCGTAGACAACCTTGGGCAGGAGCCCCGCTACGAAGTAAACTACACCATCACCCAGGCAGAGACCGGCGCCAACATGCTGGTGCGCGTTCCGGTGAGCGAAAGCAACCCGGCTGTTCCCTCTTTGGTTCCGGTGTGGCGCTCTGCCAACTGGCTGGAGCGCGAGCAGTACGACCTGATGGGTATCGAATTTACCGGGCACCCTGATTTGCGCCGCATCATGATGTGGGATGGCTACCCCTACCACCCCCTGCGCAAGGACTTCCCCGTGGCCGGCAAGGAGACAGAGCTTCCCGGTGTGGCATTCACTGAAAAAGCCCCCACAGCAGGTGGTCCTTTCACAACTCGTCCGGGCATCATGACCGCCGGCGAGCGCGAGCCCCGCTCCCGCGATTAACCTGCGCGCAGCCACTCTTTCCTCAACGGGCAGCACCGCAAGCTGCCCGTTTTTACATCCCCGCATTCATTCAAATTCGAGCAAAACACCATGTCCACCCTCCCCCCCGACCTCGACCCTGTAGTACGCGCCCAAGCTTGGGTAGGCGATGCCATCTTGGCACTTTATGTGCGAGAGTGGATTCTTTCCTTCAAAGGGCAAATAGATGGCAAACTCTTCATTGAGTTCACCAGCAACAACTTTTTGCGACTTACCGGCAATGCAACCGCTGTGGAAGCACAAATAGGGCGTATCTTTAAAAGCGAAGGCTTAGAAGCAGCCTACGCTTGGATTGAGCATACCCTACGCCCCCGCATGGAGCAGCGCCTGCACATCATGCGCCGCAAACACGAAACCGATTAACACCACCCCGCCCGACCTATACGCACAGTGGTGTCACGCTACATCCTTGCCATTACACGCAAAATATGATAGGGTGCAGTTTCATCGGCACCGCAACACAGCATGTACAAAGCAATCGTATTCGACATGGATGGCACATTGGGTGATACGCTACCACTCTGCGTGGAGGCGTTTCGCCGCTGTGTAGCAGAGCAAACCGGCATTGCGCCCGGCGATGAGGAGATTCTGCAATATTTTGGCAAAAGCGACCGCGGAGTCTTGGGAGCGCTCTTGGGGATTCACCCGGATTCTCCGGATTTGCCTATCAAACGCTTTGTTGAAATATACGAAGAACTCCACCCCATCTGGGCGCCTACCCCCTTCCCCGGAGCTGTAGAGTTACTGCACCATCTGCGCGCATGCGGGCTGCGCTTGGCGCTCATCACCGGAAAAGAAGCCTATACCGGTGAGCCCACTATAAGGCGATTCGGCATGGAGGGCATCTTTGAATGGATTGGCTACGGCACCCCCACTCACAACTGCAAGGATGAGCGCTTGCTCGAGCTCATGCAAACATGGAATATGAGCGCCAAAGACATCCTCTATGTAGGGGATGCCCCCTCGGACATAGAACTCTGCCACAAAGTCGGGGTCAGCATCATCAATGCAGCCTGGGCCGCCACAGCAGATACCGAAACCACACAATGCCTATCACTGAAACCGGAATATAGGCTCAGTCATTTCAGCGAATTGGAGTCACTTATTAACAAACTGATAAAATGAAATACACCACACCCCTGGCAACATTCCTTCTTGCCTTGGCTGCCTTTCCTATGCTACAAGCCGGCACCATTTACCCCACACCCCAAAAATGCGAGTTGGGGCATACCTTCACCCGCCCGGAAACGGTCGATGTGCAATTGCGCCCGCAAGGGGATGGCCATGATATTTGGCGACAAATCCCTGCGGATAAAGAAGGAGCATACGCCATTTCCATAGAAGGAAGCACCCTCACCGTGCGTGCGAATGATGAAATAGGTGTATATTATGCCAAACAGACACTTTCGCAGATGTTGCAAGATGTACCCGGAGCAGATACAGCCCAACACGATCCCTTCCCCGGCAAGAGCCTGGAGGAAGTTGCTCGCATGGGCAACTTGCCGCAGGGTACTATCATCGATTGGCCGGATTTACCCTTCCGCGGTGCCGTAGAAGGCTATTACGGCATGCCTTGGAGTTTAGAGGCTCGCAAATCTCAATTTGCATTCTATGGACGCAACAAGATGAACATGTACATCTATGCACCCAAGGATGACCCCTACCACCACGGCGAAGGCTGCTACTTGCCTTACCCGGAAGAAAAGGCTGCCGAAATTCGCAATCTTGTACAAGCGGCCCATGAAAACCATGTGCGCTTTGTCTGGGCTATTCACCCTGACAACACCGTTAAATGGGAAGAGAATGAGGGGCGACCGCAGTTAGAAGGCCTTTGTCGCAAACTCGAAATGATGTATGCGCTGGGGGTGCGAGACTTCGGTGTGTTTGTTGATGATTCATTTGGCGAAATCGGCAAAGCAGAGCGCCAGGTTCAGCTCACAAACTACCTGCTGGAGCACTTCATCCGCAAGCACCCGGATGTGAACCAAACACTTATCATGTGCCCCACGGGTTACAACAAAAGCTGGACCAACACGAAGTTCCTCAATACCTTGGGCAACGGGCTGGATAAAAGCATCCCCATCATGTGGACGGGTAACACCGTGGTAAATGATATCACCTTAGAGGGGCAGCAATGGGTCAACAGCCGCGTCTCCCGCCCCACTTTCATCTGGTGGAATTGGCCTTGCAATGATTTCAAACGCGGGCGTCTCTCCATGGGCCGCACCTACGGTTTAGAAACCGACCCGGCGATGCGATCAGCAATGAGTGGTTTTGTGGCCAACCCCATGGAGAATGCAGAAGCCAGCAAAGTAGGCCTCTTTGGAGTGGCGGATTACACCTGGAATATCACCGCCTTTGATTCCCACACATCGTGGAAGGAAGGCATTGCCCGCTTATACCCCAATAGCAAGGAGAATATGCAGATTTTCTGCAATCACAATGCATACCTTCTTCCCAACACACACGGGTATTTCCGCGAGGAATCAACAGAAATACTTCCCAGTGCAAAAAAGCTCATTCATAGCATTGAGCAAAGAAAACCGGATAAAGAAGTGGCCATGCAAATGCGCGCAGAATACGCCCGCATGGCAGAAGCCGGGCAGGCTCTCTATCACGCTGCTGATACATCCGCACTGCGAGCAGAAATTGCTCCTTGGATTCGAGCATTCACCCTCACCGGGCAAGCAGGCGTGGTGGCTATGGATGCCCTCGTAGCCGACACCCCCGGCAACCGCATGGAACGCTTCTTCCAAGCAGTTGATTTTGTCGGGGCACATAAGGCGCTATCCCGCCCGGACTGGAATGGAGGAACCACGAGAGAGCTCAATGATGTAGAAGTAGGTATGCTGGCTCTGACCCCTGCCTTAGAATCAGCTCTATCCTATACCAATTCCCACATCTATGCTACCTTGGCAAACCGCCCTACACCAACCCCTACTTTCCAAAGCAACAACGGCGATGCATCCCAAGGAGCAGAGCGCATCTCTGATGGCAACCCCCGCACCTTCTGGTCCACCAACTGCGAACAGCAGAAGAACGGATGGTTTTGCCTGGATTATGGTACCCCCATCGTCATCCGCAATGCAACACTTCTCATGGGCGGAAAGCGAGCAGATGACTTTGTGAAGCTCGGCCAATTTGAAATATCCAATGATGGCGAAAACTGGATACCCGTCGGCACACTGAAAAGCGGACCGGCTGCCATCCTCAATTTAGAGCACAACCCGGTGCGCGCGCGTATGCTTCGTTACCGCGTGCTGGATACCCGCCCCAACTGGGTCTCTATCTGGGAATTCTCTGTCAACAAACCCCTGCCACCGTTTGTTTCAACAAACATGGCATCCGGGCGCACCTTTACGGCACACCGCTCCGGCAACATTGTTGGCGTCAACCGCGTGATGGAGGTATTCCCCCTCCAACCCGGCGAATTCATCGACTTAGAAATCCCCCATCCCGTGCAGGCAGAGTGGATTGAAATAAATCTTGAAAGCCCGGACATCTCCGACTGGGCCACAGTTGAACTCACCCTGAGCGATGGCAGCAAAACGACCTCCATGGTACAGGCCAAGAAATCCCGCATCCTGATATACGGAGAGGATTTACCCACCCAAGCCATTGCAGCTGTGCGCCTCACCAACAGCAGTGAGCTTACGCAAGATATCAAACTCACGCTTTTCCGCCTCGGTATGCCGGAAGATTCCACCGATTTAGAGATGCTCGTCCTTACCGATTCCAACATTGCCACAGGCTACGATTGCAGCAAAAAAGATTTGATGACAACCATCAACATCCCCGAAGGTACGACCCAAGTGATTGTGGCCGGCACAGCAGAGTGTTTGATTGATGGCAGCACTGCAATCCCCTTGGATTCACACTTGCGCCTCTTCAACCTGCCGGCGGACTTGCGCACGATAACCCTGAGGGCCGGCAAACAACCGGGCAAACACATCTATGAAGTAATCTTCCGATAATTCCCCTCCCCCAGAAGGATAAGAAGCCGTTTCTCCGACAAGAGAAACGGCTTCTTCAATACTTATTGTCCTCCAAAATAAGCTACGCCTCTATCAAGCGCCAGGAATCAAGCGTCATCTTGAGTTGACTCCCTTTGAGCCAAACAGTGGGAGCCCAAACGACTTTTTCACTACCGGCAGCTGCACTCAAAACGGCAGCCCACCAGCTAAATGTGCTGTTGGAAATAATAAAATGCTTGCAAGCCATCATGAGGCGCAACTCTTCATAGTCCGGATTATCCAAATCAACAAAGCGCAAATCTGCATCGAAACGGTAATGCTGCCGCACCCATTCTACATCCTCATGCCCGGTTGAAAAGACAAAGAAAACCGGATTTTCCAGAGTTTCGAGAGCTTGTTTTACAGCTTCTCTATAATAAGCCTCGTTGCAGATTTGAAATTGCGGGTGTTTGCTATAATCCCCACGGCGCACATGCATGCACACAGCGTTATGGGATTGGATTTGGCGCAGCATTTCTTGGTTTGCCTGCGATGCCGGTGTTTTCACCGTAAAAGCGGCGCGTACTTCCTCCTCAATACCCGCAACAATGTTGGGAGACTGAAAATAACTGAACAAGTGCTTCAACGCAGCGGATTTTTCGATGGGAGGCACATTCCACGCACTATCAATCAAATAAATATCCGCTTGGCACAACTGTTTTTCATACTGCACCTGTGTGCGCTTTCGCGCCTTAATGAAACTTTTGATACCTTTCAGTCCCAAAGTCCGCATCAAAGTAAAAGCAAAACGCCCCATCAAGTAACACGCCCGCAGCAAAGAACAGTTCCTCGCATGCTCCGTCAGGCAAAAATGATACAGACTCGGCTTGCGCTTATCCTTAGAAAAGGGATGATAAAAACCATTCAGCCAAATACGCTTATCGCCATTCACCTTCTTAACTTGCAATGCGAACGCGTACTGGAACATTTGGTTTCCCATACCGCCTTTGGTAATTAAATGTATCATACTTATCCTCTTTTTACGCCCTTGCTCTCTACCGGCTAAAGCACTCTCGGCCTAAGTGTACAGTAGAGCATGCGGAATGCAAGAAAAATGTATGCAGCAAAAAGCCCTCTCCGGGCATCCGCATGGAACATTCCGAGAGAGGGCCTTACAAATGATGCTCATTTACATGGTCATGCCACCATCACACACAAGCACTTGCCCGGTGATGTAGCGAGCTTCATCAGATGCGAGGAAAAGTGCACAGTTGGCAATATCCTCCGGCTTGCCCATATCTGCCAAAGGTATGCGGGCAAGCAAAGCCTCACGAGCTTTTTCCGGGATAGCATCTGTCATCTCTGTCGCGATAAAACCGGGAGCAATGGCATTGCACGTCACCTTGCGGCTTGCCAATTCCTGAGCCATGGACTTGGTAAAGCCAATGACACCGGCCTTGGAAGCGGAATAATTGGACTGCCCCAAGTTACCGGTAACACCCACAACCGAGCTCATATTGATAATACGGCCGGCCGGGCTCTTCATCAATGTGCGCTGAAGTGCCTTCACAAAAAGGAATACACTCTTGAGGTTGGTATCTATCACAGCATCCCAATCGCTTTCTTTCATGCGCATCAGCAAACCATCCATGGTGATACCGGCATTATTCACCAAAATATCCACCGTGGGGTATTCCGCCAAAATCTCTTTCACGCAGGCCTCTACCGCTGCGGCATCTGCTACATCACAAGGGAAAGCCTTGCAGCTGCCGGGAAATTCTGCGTTGATTGCATCTGCTGCACCCCCACATGAAGCCGGATTGCGAGAGATGAGTACAACCTTGGCGCCCTCCTCCGCGAAGCGGCGGGCTACCGCATTGCCGATACCGCGACCGGCGCCTGTAACAATGGCAGTCTTGCCTGCGAGTCTGTTCATACAAGTCAGATTCTAGCGAATATCCCTTTCTAACGCAAGCAAAAAACAAGAAAAAGTAAACTCAACTCTACCTTTGCTCATTTTGCACTCAAAAACGCACAAGGCAACATCTTTCTTGCTTGATTTAAACGCAAGGCAGCACTATAATGCACGCGTGAACGGAATGGACATGAAAACTGCCGCCCTCAAAGCCTACCGAGCCATGGTCATGGCGCGGGCTTTCGACACTAAGCTCTCGGCTCTGTATAAAGCCGGCAAGATTTTCGGTGGTGTCTTTTTAGGGCGAGGGCATGAAGCCGTGGGCGCATGCGAAGCCGTCTTTTTGCAACCGGGAAAAGATGTGTACAATCCGTTCATTCGCGAACAGGCGGGCCGCTGCGCTTGGGGCACCCCGGTGCTGGATAGCGCACGTTGCTACTTTGGCAGCAAAGAGGGCATCATGCGGGGGCGAGACGGAAACGTCCACTGGGGCACGCCACAGGAGGGTGTACCGGCCCCCATATCGCACTTAGGTGCCATGGTATCTGTTGTGGCCGGCATGTTAATGGCCAAACGCATGCAAGGCATCAGTGATTGCGTGGGGGTTGCATGCATTGGTGATGGCACCACCTCCGTAGGTGCCACCCATGAAGCTTGCAATATGATTGCCGTGGAAAAATTGCCCGTTGTCATCGTGATTACCAACAACCAGTTTGCCTACTCCACTCCCAACGAACAGGAGTTTGCCTGCACCAGCCTCACTGAGCGTGGCAAGGGCTACGGCATAGCTACGCATGAATGCGATGGTACCGATTTTCTGCAAACGCTCAACACCATGCACCGAGCCATTTCCGCCGCTCGCCGTGGAGAGGGACCTCAATGGGTCGTAGCCAAAACACTACGCATGTGCGGCCATGGTGAGCATGATGATGCCGCCTACATTCCCCAAGCGCTTAAAGATGCCTATGCTGACCGTGATCCGCTGGCTGTTGCGCGGCAACAGATGATACAGCAAGGCTGGCTGACAGAAGAAGAAGCTGCCGCCATAGATACGGACTGTGCAGATGAAGTACAGCGAAGTGTGGCTCAAGCCCAGCGAGAAGCCCCCCCCAACCCGGCCACAGAAGACTGGAGCGCCACCTCATGGAAACCCAGCCGTTAACCTTACCCCCCTTCATACGACAATGAGCGTGACCTACATTGATGCCATTCACCAAGCCATGGCAGAGCTGCTGGCAGAAGACCCCGCCGTCTTTCTGTATGGCGAAGACATAGCCGGTACATTCGGTGGTGCATTCAAAGCCACCAAAGGACTGGCTGAGCAGTTCCCGGGGCGCGTCCTCAATGCCCCCATTGCAGAAGATGCCATCATGGGCACAGCTATCGGCGCAGCATTGGCCGGCATGAAACCCATCGTCGAAATGCAGTTTGCAGACTTCGGCACCTTGGCGCAAAATCAGTTGGGCAACAACGCAGCAGCTCATTATTACCGCACCGGTGTGCCGGTGAATGTGACCCTGCGCATGCCCTGTGGCGGCACTCCCGGCGGTGGCCCCTACCATAGTCAAAGCGTAGAAGCACTCTTTGCTCACTACCCGGGTGTGCATGTACTCACCCCCGCCACCGTGGCAGATGCCTACTACATGCTCAAGCAAGCTGTCAATATACCGGATCCGGTCGTTTTCATGGAGCACAAGTTCCTCTACCGCTGGCTCAAAGCCGATACATGGGTGGAAGAAAACCCGCTTCCCATTGGAAAAGCGCGCATTGCCCGCCCGGGCGAACACGCCAGCGTTGTCACTTTCTCTGCCATGGTGCCGGAGGTGCTCAAAGCCGCAGACGAACTGGCAGCCACATCCGGCTACAATATTGAAGTAGTAGACTTAAGAAGCGTCAAGCCCCTGGATACCAGCACCATTCTCGCCTCCGTTGCCCGCACAGGGCGCCTGTTAGTGGTGAGTGAGGATTTCCCTTGGGGCGGTGTAGCGGCAGAAGTCATCACACGCGTTGCCTCAGAAGGTCTTCATCTATTGGATGCGCCCCCCCTGCGGCTCACCTCCAAAGACACCCCCATTCCCTACCACCCGGATCTCTGGCGAGCCCACAGGCCTAGTGCTGCCACCATTACTCAAGCCGTGCGCTATCTCTGCTCTCTTTAACCCTCTCTCCCCATCTACAGCCATGCCTCAAGTACCTTTGTTGATGCCCCAGTTGGGCGAATCTATAGCCGAAGCCACTATCATGCGCTTGCTGGTGCAACCCGGCGACACCGTTACGGCCGACCAAGAAGTCGTAGAGGTGGAAACAAACAAAGCCGTGATGGGAGTCACCACCTCCTGTGGTGGTACAGTTGTTTCCCTATCCGTATCGGAAGGAGAAACCGTAGCCGTAGGATGCATCATGGGCATCATCGAAGCCACAGATGAAGAAGTGGAACGCTCCGGTGCCACCCCTTTGGCAGAAGGGGAAATTCCCGCCAAGCCGGTCCCCGTTGCCACCGGACATTCCGCAGATGACGGAGCCCATTTCCGCACCGAGGGAGAATACCGCGAGAGCGCTTCCTCCACCCCTATCAAAAACGACCGAGGATTACCCGTACCCATGGGGGTGCGCGGCGCCCACTACCTCTCCCCGCGCATTCGCGCACGTATGGATGAACTGGGCATCACCGAAGCGGATTTAGCCTATGTCAGCGGCACCGGCGCAGGCGGGCGCATCACGATTGATGATTTTGAAAGCTTCCTCAACTATGTAGACGGCTGGCCTTCCCGCCAAGCTTCCCCCATGCGCCGCAGCGTAGCCAGCAGCATGCAGCGCACTTGGCGCCGCCCCATTGCCAGCGCAGGGCGCCCCATCTACATGGCACCCATTATTCTGCACCGCAAAAATCACCCCCGCAAACCCGGCTACACCCTCTATTTTGCGCGCGCGCTTGCCTTGGCCTTGGCAGAGGCTCCGGAGTGCGCCGGCTACATGGTGGGTGGGCGTATCCTGACCCCCAAGCGCATTGATTTGGGCATTGCCGTACAGGTGGCAGACGGAGTGATGGTACCCGTCATGCGCAATGTAGATGAATACACATTGGATGAACTGATAGACGAGTACAACAAGATTGTCTCCCAGGCACGCGAACGCAAACTGGACAAAGCCTACATGGGAGGTGGCATTGCTACCGTCACCAATTTCGGGGGGTTTGGACTCACATTCGGCACCCCCATGCCGCTCCCCAGTGAGAGTATCATCTTGGGCGTGGGCTCCGTGCAAAAGGTACCGGTCTGGAGTGATGAAGTAGAATGTTTCATACCGGTAGAGCAGGCCAACATAACAGCAGCATTCGATCACCGCGTGGTGGATGGTGGCGACATTGGCCGACTCATGCAGCGCATTGCCTACTTCTTGGAACACCCCGAACTCCTGTAAGCAAGCCCCACACTCATGCAAGACATTGACCCCAGCAAACATGTACTTGGTGTACTGGCCGGCGCCGGTGAGTACCCAAAGCTCATGATTGAAGGGGCCAAGCGCGCGGGAATGCGTGTGGTGTGTATCGGTTTCCGCGGAGCCGTAAGCAAGGATATCCCCCCGCTCTGCGATGCTTTTCGCAAGTTTCGGGTCGGTGCGCTGGAAGGCCCCCTTGCATACTTCAAATCACAAGGGGTCACCCACGTTGTACTCACCGGCCAAATCAAGCCTGCATGTATCTACACCATGTGGCCGGATGCCACCGCACGGCGATGGCTTGCAGAGCTGGATCGCCGCAACGCCCACACAATTTTTGGAGCGGTGTGTCGCTATATTCAAGAAAACGGCATGCAGGTGCTCCCCTCCACCGCATTCATGGAAGAAGTTCTGCCGGAAGCCGGCCACCTAGCCGGCCCGGCTCCCACTCCTACCCAACGGGAAGAAGCGGCACACGGACTGCAGCTTGCCAGAGAAATCGCCCGCCTCGACATCGGACAAAGCCTCATCGTACGCGGAAACGAAGTAACCTGCGTAGAAGCCTACAAAGGCACGAACGAGTGCATCAAAAATGGTGGCGGTAGCCCCGAGAGCCCCGTCACACTCTGCAAAGTGACCAAGCCCGGGCATGACATGCGCTTTGATGTACCCTGTATCGGCTTGCGCACTATAGAGCACTGCGCCCGCTGCGGGGTTTCCCACATTGTTTTTGAGGCGAAACGCACCATCCTTTTTCAAAAGCAAGCAGTTATTGATTTGTGCAATCGGCACAGCATCACCCTGCATGCCATGGATATCCCCGCCGGCGGTATCATGGTAGATGACCTCGGCGAAATACCTGATGATGCGGCCCACGCCACCGAAATAGCAAATGCTCTGGAGAAGCTCCACATTGGCCATTCGGCCATTGTATGCGAAGGGGTTGTCATCGCGGTGGAGGACCCGCAAGGGCCACTTAAGTGCATACAACGAGCCGGGGCCTACATGAAACGTATTCGCTTCATTCGCCTTACCAACTGGTTAGTGCGCGTGTTACTGGGCAGAAACAGCTCACCTCCTGCACCTATGATTATGCGCGGCAGCGCTCATTTCGCCCCCACCCAAGAAATCATACATGCAGCCAGAAAAGCCGGAATCAAGCTTGATTGATGGCAGGCTCGTCTATATCCTGAACGATAGGCTCCATGATGCCGGTGGGCAGAAACGGCGTGGGTGCGGGGGCATCCAAATCCAATGCAGCCGGGGCAAAGGCCGTATTATTGGTGAGCAGTTCGCTGAGCTTGCGTGTGCCGCATTCCAAAATGTCGCCCTGCGCACTTTTTACAATATACCCTAGGCAGGGAGCCCCTTGCTCATAGGTGGAGGCAAGCGAACTTTCACAGCCAATAAGGTATAGCTGCGTCTGTATCGACCGGGCTTCACTATTCCATGCGGAAATGCAGGTGACCCCCGCATCTGCCACGCTGGCCGCGTACCCCAATGCCGTACAAGCACTTGCTCCCGTTTTGGCATTGGCGCCTACGGCCGTACCATATTTTATTTGATTATAACAACCCGCACCAATTGATACAGAGTTTGAATCAGCACGCGCATTATAACCTATAGCTATTGAATTTTGCATAACACCCTTGGCCCCATAACCAAGAGCCACGGCATAGGTCCCCTCCCGGCATGCACACTCCCCACCACCAATAGCTATACTGTTTTTCGAGTTTGTGTTCCCGGTCGTCCCTATCTCAATCGTACCGTTAGCTACCGGAGTTCCCTTAGCTGTACCCATGCGAATAGAGCCTTTCGTGGAATCCCACTGCACAGATAGTGTGCCAAGTGCCTGAGCAACTGCCGTACCCGCTTGCGGATTGGCAGATGTGGCGTTGTACTCCGCATCCACCGTTACACTCGCACCGCCCCCGCCTTGCGCAGCCACAGGGGCAACACTAAAATCCTCGCACTGTGTTACAATAGCCTCTGGGTCTGATATCGTAACCTCTTTCTCGGGTGCAACAAAATAAGCCTGCCCCCCATTGGTAACAGAGCAAAGAACCGTTCCGTTCCCCAGAGTCACCGAGCACGCCCCACCGGATGTTACGGCGTACATCTTTCCTATTTGCGTTTTTATGTTCATGTTTTTGGTTGTGTTAGAGTTGATTCTCCGGTCGGCATAAACTTGCATCCCCCGAAGAACACATTACATATCCACCAAAAACAAGCCGGAGTCAACTTCTTCAAGCTCTCCGCATATCGTGCCCCTCCCCCTCGCGATGTGACAAAGGCGCGCAATCATAACGATTGCGCGCCTTTCAGCGGAGCGGGGGGGATTCGAACCCCCGGTACTGTTTAACGCAGTACGTCCATTTAGCAAACGGGTGCTTTCAGCCTCTCAGCCACCGCTCCTTTGCTGTGTGGCGCTGAGTATATCCGCAGAATCCCGTTTCGTCAACAGGAAAATGCATTTCTGACAAAAAAAACATGCCCGGAGCGACCGTAAGCACAATTCAGAGTTGACTTTGGCAAGCTCTCAGGCATAATAAACGGCGTTATGAAGACCCCTGTAACTGTAACTGTGACCGGTGCTGCCGGCAACATCGCATACTCCCTTCTGTTCCGCATCGCCGCAGGTGAAATGCTTGGTGCAGACCAGCCCGTCATCCTCAAGCTTTTGGAAATCACCCCCTGCTTGGACAAGCTGAAGGGTGTGGTCATGGAGCTGGAAGATTGCGCCTTCCCCTTGGTGAAAGAAATCGTTGCCACGGATGATCCCGCTGTTGCATTCAAGAATGCCGACTGGTGCATGCTGGTAGGTTCCGTTCCCCGCAAAGCCGGTATGGAGCGCAAGGATCTTCTCTCCATCAACGGCAAGGTGTTTGTTGGCCAAGGCAAAGCTATTGCAGAAAACGCAGCTCCCGGCTGCCGTGTATTCGTAGTGGGCAACCCCTGCAACACAAACTGCCTCATCGCTCTGCACAACGCCACCGGCATGGACAAGAAGAACTTCTTCGCTATGACCATGCTCGATGAATACCGCGCCAAGGCTCAGCTCGCCGCCAAAGCCGGTGTTGCCGTCTCCGATGTGACCAACATGACCATTTGGGGCAACCACTCTGCCACCCAGTACCCCGACTTCACCAATGCCAAGATTTGTGGCAAGCCCGTGACCGAGGTCATCTCCGACACCGAGTGGCTCACCACCGATTTCATCAAGACTGTGCAGCAGCGCGGTGCCGCCATCATCCAGGCTCGCGGTCTTTCCTCCGCTGCCTCCGCAGCCAATGCCGCCCTCATGACGGTGAAGAACTTGGTTACCCCCACCGCAGAAGGCGACTGGTACTCCGTGGCTTCTTTCACGGATGGCACCAAGTACGGCCTGCCCGCAGGCATCATTTGCTCACAGCCCACCCGCACCAATGCCGATGGCACCTACTCTATCGTAGAAGGTCTGCCCATCGATGAATTCTCCCGCGCTAAGATTGATGCCTCCTGCCAGGAGCTGCTTGAGGAGCGCGCAGAAGTGCTCGGCTAAAGCACAGATTGCACTATTTTCAGCATCCCGCAGTCACCTTCTCCGGAAGGTGACTGCTTTTTGTACGACCGACGCGATATGCGCACTGCGGTGAAAGTCCGCGCGGAGCCGCGATGATGCGGAATCCCAGACCTGAAGAACAACTGCGGGGAGGTAACAAACCGTGGGAAAGGAAGTTCGAGGGGAAATCCCGACTGTACGAA
>JAFQGD010000003.1 GCA_017398355.1 Akkermansia sp.
AGAGCTGTTGCCACGACCCCCGCAGTAGCCCTGGCAGGGTGGCAGCCGTACCCCCGCCGCCCCACCGCCGCACCCCTGCCGGGAGGGGTGGTATTCCTCACTTATTCAACAAAAGCTCCGCACTTCCGGCGGCGCGATACACTCTCGTTAAAGTGCGTGTCTCGTTGGGGGGGCATTCCATCACTTGACAAAAGCTCTTTTCTTGCACGCCGTTGTGTGTTACAATGCCGGAGTGATGAAGAAACTATGGATGCTCGGCCTTTCTCTGTGGATGCTGGTTCAGTGTACACAGGTTCCATCTGATGCCCCGGCTGCTTGTATGCCGGCAGGCTGGTGCTATGTGGATGAGATTGCCCCCCAAGTGCGTGTGGATTTGAAGTATTGCGGAAATGATAATTTTGTAGGGCGCCCCATAGCCGGGTATGCCGGTGGAAGCCGAGCTATTTTGCGTCGCGACACAGCAGAAGCACTAGCGAGAGCTTCTGCCATTTTGCGTCCTCAGGGCTATGCCTTGTTGGTGTGGGATGCCTACCGCCCGGCAATGGCAATGCAGGATTTTCGCGCTTGGTCTCGCACCAAGGATGAAAAAATGAAAAGTAAGTTTTATCCCCATATCACCAAACAAGGTATTTACGAGGGCAAGTATATAGGTGATACCTCTGAACACAGCTGGGGAATTGCCGTCGATATTACTCTTGTGAACCTCAAAGATGGTAAAGAGGTGGATATGGGCGGAAATCATGATTTGCTGGATGTTTCCTCCGCCACGGAGTCTCCCTTGGTTAGTGAACAACAACGCCGTAACAGACTCATCCTTCGCGATGCTATGGTGAAGGCCGGTTTCCGCAATTATAGCAAGGAGTGGTGGCATTATTTCTTAGCCGATTCTGCCCCCTATTTCTCTTACAGTTTCCCTCTGGATGACCATCTGCCTCCCTACCCGATGCATTAACCGGAGAAAAATCATCTACAGACAGGTATCAGACTTGAATTAACCGCACTTGTGCTCTATAATACGCACGTAATGATGTTTTCCTCCATATTTGCTAATCTTAGTGCAACGGCTACGGAAGCCGGTGTAGATGCGCTTTCCCTCTTTGACAAAGGTGGCCCTCTGATGTGGGGCCTGCTGGTGCTTTCTATCATCGCGGTCATGGTGATATTTGTATGTTTATGGACCACCCGAACCGGTGCCGTGTTGCCCGATCGCATGGTTATATCCGTTGAATCGTACATTCGCCGCAAAGATTATGCCGGCTTGTTGAGCTTGTGTGATAGGGATGGCTCCAGCTTTGCTCGTACAGTGCATGTCATTGTCATGTTCATGCAGCGTAACCCCCGCGCCAATATCGATGAAATCCGCGAGGTGGCAGCGGCCGAGGGTACTCGCCAATCCAGCATTCTTACTCGCCAAATCAACTGGCTCTCAGATATTGGTGCTATTGCCCCCATGATTGGTTTGCTCGGTACCGTTATTGGCATGATGAAGACATTCATGGAAATGGCCGCCGGCAATTTCGAAGGTGTGAAGCAGATGCAGATGGCTAGTGGTATATCAGAAGCTATGATAACCACAGCCGGCGGTCTGGTGTTGGCTATTCCCAGCATGCTGGCCTACGTCATTTTCCGCAATCGTATTCAAAAGCGCATTACGGATATGGAAGTGGCCGTTACGCATATCCTTTCCGTCATCTCCGTGCAGATGGATAGAGAACAGCGCTTGGGCAATATTGCCATGCGCGGTGGCTCTACGCGCGAGATTATGGAAGATGATGACTATTGATTGATACCCCGCACCACCAATCATGAAATTCAACACCAAGGTACCTGAGCCGATTGGCTTTCAGCTGGCACCCATGCTAGACGTGGTGTTCCTGTTGCTTATTTTCTTTGTGGTAACTCAGAAGTTTATTCTCAACGAGCAGGACTTGAAAGTGAAGGTGCCGACTGCTCCTAAAAGTACGGAGGAGGCATCCCGCGCCATTGATGAAATCATCATCAACGCTCGTGAGGAAAATGACGAGCTGATTATCACCATTGACCGCGAGAAATTCACACGCGAAAAACTTTCCGACATGCTTAAACGCATGATTGCAGTGAACCCTAATCAGCCCGTGCGCATCCGAGGAGATGCTGAGATGAGCTGGCAGCGTATGGCAGATGTTATTTCTACCTGCTCTCAAGCCGGCGTGTGGAATGTGTCTTTCTCCAAGCAGATGCCTAAGGAAAACAAGTGACCATCATGAAACCTTTTGTACCATGTATCCTTTTGCTGGGCGGTGTGGCAACGCAGGCTGCCATGGCTCAGGTAAATACGGATGATGATTCTCCCTTGCAGGTAAACCGTGAGGCGGATTCGTTTGCCATTGCAGAACAACTGTACGCGCAGGCTCACTCTGCCGGGATGGATTCGGCCTCCCGCAAGGCCACTTTGCAGCGTGTTGCCTCTCTTTTTGGGGAATTTGCGAAATCTTATCCGCAATCAAAAAATGCTCAAAAAGCCTTGTATTTACAAGCTGTTTGTTTAGCCGAAGCGGGGGATGACTCTGCCTCCAACAAGGTGCTTGCCGTCTTGGCCAACACAATGAAGGGGGAATACTCTGCCGCCGCTGCATACAAACTTGGTACACTGGCGTCTGAACGTTACCTCTGGGATAAGGCTCTCGGTTTTTTTCAAATTACCATACGTGAAACAGAGCGGGATGACATGCGAAATGATGCCACCTATCGCATGGGGCGTATCCTGTTGCAGATGGGACGCCGCGATGAAGCGGAGGCAATGTTTCATAAGCTTTTGGTATTGCAAAACGTGCAGCCCGGCTTGATACACGCCGGCCTGATGGCCTTGGGCCAAATGAAAACGGAGGATAACAAGGACACAGAGGCCTATGCCTTTTTCCTGCGCCTTCTCTCCATGCAGAAGTTAGATCCGCGCATGGAAGGTACCGCTACACTGCAAGCCGCACGCTTGGCATCCCGCATGGGTAAGACCAATGAAGCCCAGCAGCACTATGCCCGCTTGTCCAAATTGCCGGGTATGGAGAAATATGCCGGCGAGGGACAAATGGAAAGCTTGATTACTCTGTACAAGAACAAAGACTATGAAGGGGTAGTCAAGCTGGTGACGACCAGTTATGCGCAGCTCGATGATGCTGAAAAAGAGGCTCGGCGTGCGCTTATCGTGGGGCAGTCATATATGGAACTCAAGAAGTATGATTCCGCTGCCCAGTGGTTTGATTTGGTAGAAAAATCACAGCCCAAAACGAAAATGGCGGCAGATGCTGCATACCGGCATCTTATCTGTGCGCAGCAAATGCGTAGTACAAACTTCTTCTCCTTGGCTCAGAAGTATTTGAGCAACTACGCAACCCCCGGCACGTCAACCGCCTCGCTCCCCTGCAATGACTTGGTGCGCCTCATGTACGCTGATCGCATGATGTTGGCAGACATAGCCGAGGCGGCTCGCCAATTTGATGCCATTAATTTGGAAAACCTTCCGGAAGCCGTAAGACCCGATGCTGAATACAAGAAAGCATGGTGTGCTGCGCAGGGGGAAGATTACAACCCCGTCCCTACGCTCACTCATTTTATTGATACATACAAGCAACATACGCGTTTGCCGGAGGCGTTGGCTCTGCGTGGCGGAAGCTTGCTCAAACAAAATAAAGTAGGACAAGCATTGGCGGATTTTGATAGAGTTATCAAAGAATATCCTACCTCCGAAGCTGCTCCTATGTGCTGGCAGCGCGCGGCGCAGGCCTGCGCCAATACTGACCCCCGTAAAATGGTTCAATACTATGAGGGGCTCATTGCCTGCGGTGCTCGCGTGAAGCCAGCCGCCATTGCCGAGGCTCATTATAACATTGCTCGCGCTCTCTATGATACGGAACCGGCCAAAGCTGTGCCTCATTTCCAGGAAGCGCGCACCCTCAATGCCGAGCGCTATGGTGCTTTGGTTGATTTGAGCTTGGTGCAGTGCTACTTTAAGATGCAGGATGCAGAAAAACTGAGAGAATCTCTCATAAACCTGCAAAGCAGCAACCCCGGTTCATATTCAGCATTGCCTCCTGCCATCCTTCGTTGGTGTGGGTGGATGTGTTTTCAAAACCGCAACTACTTGGATGCAGATAAATATCTCTCTGATGCTTTACCACGTGAACCGCGTGAAAAGTACACGGCTGCAGATGGTTCTGAAAAGGAACGACCCAAGGTAGAGCCACTTGTCTGGAAAACTCTCGCCCGTGCGCGGCTGGAGTTGCGCCAGTTTAAACGTGGCCTGGAGGCTGCGGAGCATTATGTGCAGATGGAGCAGCAGCCTTACAGAAAAGCTGAAGGCATGCGAGATATGGCCCTTCTTCTCATTGGGGAAAATCGCAGCGCGGAAGCACGCAAACTCTGCGAGGATGCTATCGCTCTTGGTATTGATGGTCCCATCAAGTTCTCTGTATTTATTGCGTTGGGCGATGCCTACTATGCAGATGGCAACTACGCGGAGGCTGCAAAGTATTATGGCCGCACAGCCAACGTGGTGAGCGACAAGGAACTCAAGCCCATAGCTTTGTATAAGATTGTGAGCGCGCTCAAACTCAGCGGCAAGGAGGGAGAAGCCGTACAGTACGAAGAGAACCTGCGCGCAGAGTTCCCCGGTTGGATCCCCCCTGCCAATGTGCTGTGGATGATGAATGCAAGTAATAAGAAACAGTAAGAACAATTTTCTTGCATGTTTTACGCTCAGAATCCCAACCGCCGTAAGCACTGGTATACTCTTCTTTCCATTGGGCAGAAGAAGTTATTACTCATCATTGGCACCTTTATCACTGTTCTCTTGGCAGCACTTGCGGTACTTGTATTTTACACGTACCGAGCCTTGCAGTATGATGTGGAGCGTGTATCTTCCGGTTGTGGGGTGAGCATGCTCTATGATTCAGCCAATCGCCCCATTGCAGATTTGTCTGATTCTGAAAGTGAGTTCGTTCCATGGAATCAATTCCCCAAACACTTGGTGGATGCTTTTGTGGCCCGTGAAGACGAATCATTCTTTGAACATGGCGGTGTTGTATACAGCTCGGTGTTGCGTTCTGTGATGACAAATCTCATGACGATGAGTTATGAGCAAGGAGCCTCCACCATCACCATGCAGCTCACCCGCCATGTGTATGAACTGGGGGGGAAAACACTGGACCGCAAAATGCTGGAAGCTATGCTTGCTCAGCGCATTGAGCGGCATGTTGATAAACAGACAATTTTTGCACAGTACCTCAACCGAATATATTTTGGCCAGAACTGCTACGGTATCGGAGCGGCAGCTCGCTTGTACTTTGGCAAGTCTGTAAAAGATTTGGATCTTGTTGAATCGGCCACTCTTGCGGGCTTGGTGAGAGCTCCATCTCTGTGTAATCCCGTTCGCAGCATGAAAAATGCGATGGGGGTAAAAAAAGAGACGCTGGTGCGCATGTTGGAGCTGGAGTACATTACTCAAGATCAGTATGAGAAAGCACTCTCTGCCCCTATAAAGCTTGCTCCGGCAGAGAAAGTCTCCATGGCCAATAGTTCCTATGCTTCTATGTGGGCAGGGCGGGAACTCGATAACCTGCGAGCGGATTTTGGTGATAATACGCGTGGGCTTTCTGTTGTATCTAATTTAAATCTGGAAATTCAACAATATTTGGAAAACGCCACAGAACGCGCGTTGGCAGCTGTTGAAAATCCTAAAATGTTTCCGGAAGAATGGCTCAAAACGATGGATTCAGACCCGGAAGTGGCCGGTAATCTCCGCAAGTCTTTTGAATCAATGGCTCGCCCAAAAGCATTGAAGGTACGAGGCAAGGATAATGATTTATCCGGGCTTCTGCAGGCGTGCGTGCTGGTGGTGGATTCCCGCCGCAATAAAAAGGGCAATGTACTGGGTGTTGTGGGCGGGCGTAGCGTATCTGATGGTGTAGATCGCTGGCAACATTCCCTAGTACCCGGGCGAACGATGGCTCCTCTTTTGTTTTGCTGTGCTTGTTTACCGGGGGGCGAGGATATGCACATTGTGGCTCGCAACGCGGAGGTGACCGGCCTGCGCTTGGGGTATGATGTTGTACGCTCGTTCTATGATACTCTTAAACTCGGTATCGAATTGCCGGATCGTGAACATGAACGCGATTTATACAACGGCCTGTACTCCCTCAAAAAATTGGATTTGGCGCGCCTCTTGTACAGTATCCAAAATCAGGGCAAGGGGTATAAACTGAATATGGTCCAAACTGTTTGGAGCAGCGGGCAAAAAGCATTGTATGCGTATGAGCCGGAAAAAGCCCCGGAGTATATTCGCCGTGAAAGTGCAGTTGCGGTGTCTCGCCTGTCTCCCTTTGTCTATTCCGAGGGGAAACCACTGGTGCTCAATGCAACCTTGCCGCGCCACCACGGGCAGTGGACTATGGTGTGCAATGATCGCGGAGTTGCCGTGTTTGTTTGGATGGGATTTGATGATCATCAGTCGGATATTGCCGCATCTCCGGAGCTGCGTCCTCTGCTGGCCTGTGCTTCTCTTTATTTGGCTCGGGATGTGCATGCCAAATCCCGCGAGATTTTGAGGGCAGAAAACCGCTTGAAATCGGAGGAAAAGAAGTCATGATAGATTTCACCCCTCAATTGCGCGTGGCTGAGCGCGCTGCCCGCAGCGCAGGTGATTTTCTGCGCCGGCATTTTCGCGAACCCCTTCCGGTGGAGGAATCCTTGGCTCATGATATTAAACTGAGGCTGGACAAGGAAACCCAGCAACTTATCGAGTCGGAACTACTGCGAGAGTATCCTACATACGCAGTCTTGGGTGAAGAGGGGCGCACGGCATCTGCCGGAGCTCCGGAATGGATTGTCGACCCGATAGATGGGACAGTCAACTATTTTTATGGAATACCACTTTTCTGTGTAAGCATTGCATTACGCGTGCAGGGGAAAGTGGTGTTGGGGTGTGTGTATGACCCCATGCAAGATGAGTGTTTTAGCGCTTTGGCAAATGGACCGGCCCTGTGTAATGGTTGCAAAATAAGCGTATCAGGCCGTTCAGAAATGCGCGAAGCTGTCGTTTTTGTGGGACATGGCACACACGATGGTTCCGGACAGGCCGGGCTTGAGCGTTTTGCTCACATCTCTTCCCAAGTGCGCAAAATTCGCATCCTTGGTACGGCTGCTCTTACGCTTTGCTACATCGCGGCAGGACGCTTTGATGCCTACATTGAAAATCGTATCAATCTTTGGGATTTTGCTGCGGCTGCGCTTATTTTGGAACGAGCCGGCGGGCAATTTGTCTTTACTCCGCTGGATGATGCTGCCGAAAAAGGTGCTGTCATGGCTTGGAACGGAGTGCTCCCTCTACCACAAGCTGCCATTGTCTCTCCTGAATTATGACACCTTCCACAACCTCCCACAAGCCTCTTTCCCCACGAGCTGCCGCCCTGCGTTGCCTCATGCGCTGGGATAAGGGGGGTGTTTTTGCGGAAACTCTCATTGCCCGCGAATCTGCCGGTATGAACCCTTCTGATCGTGCGATGTTGCAGTCTATTGTGTTGGCCGTGTTGCGCAATTTGCGTTGGCTCAACCACTTGAGGAAGAAACTGCGTACAGCCGCACTGGAGGATACTGGGCATTGGCTTGTGATAAACGGCCTGTGTGAGTTGCTGGTACTCAACCATGCAGATTATGCGGTGGTATCGCAGACGGTGGCACTGGCTCCGGCTCGTTTGAGAGGGGTGGTTAATGGAATGCTTCGCAATGCTCTGCGGAGGAAGGATGAATTCATAGGTGAGCGCAAACTCCTCTCTCTTGGCATGCGCTATTCCACACCTGATTGGTTGGTACGCCGGTGGATACGTGATTTTGGTAAGGAAGACACGGCTGCTTTGCTGGCATGGAATGTGCAGCCCCCTCCGGTCTATGCCAGAACCAACCCGCTACGCCCAATGAAAGAACCATTGGAAGGGGCTGATCCTCTGCCTGATGTACCCGGTTGGTATCGCGTGCGGGCCGGTGTGCCCTTGGCTGCGCTTCAAGCCGGGCAGGTGTATGTGGCCGACCCCTCCACTCGCCATTGCATACGTTTACTCGCCCCGCAGCAGGGGGAGCGCATTCTGGATGCCTGCGCCGCACCCGGTGGCAAATCTGCTGCCATCATCGCTGCGACCATGGGGCACGTACAGCTTGTTGCAACAGACTCTGAACAACACCGCTTGCCTTCATTGCAAGAAAATCTGCAACGTGCCGGTGGAGAGGACGTGACCGTGGCGATGCATGACTGGACTCATCCTTGCCCTCCGGAATGGCTGGGCTCGTTCGATGCCGTGCTGCTGGATGTTCCTTGCAGCAATTCCGGGGTGTTGCAGCGCCGGGTGGATGCGAGATGGCGTTTGCAGGAAAAAGAAATTGCCCGATTGGCCGGGCTTCAGTCGCTCATTTTGGAGCAAGCCGCGGCCGCGGTGCGCCCCGGTGGTCGCCTTGTGTATTCGACTTGTTCCATCGACCGCCAGGAAGACCGCGAAGTCGTGGAATCGTTCCTTGCTGAACATTCGGAGTTTTCTTTAGTCGAGGATTACCTTGCGCTGCCCCACATTGAACAAGCAGACGGTGCTTATGCTGCGCTCATGATACGGCGGGGGTAAACCTTCCTTCCTTCTCCTTTTCTTACAATTTTTTATTTTTCTTTTCTTTGGGCTTGCCTATTGGGGGGGCATTTTGCTATCATGCTCGGGTGAATATCGGGTGGCGTGTCGCTTACCTGCACGCTCACCTACGCTCATTTTTACATAACCTACTCAAAAACATGAAACTGCATCTCCCTACGCGTCTTCGTAAGGCTATTATTGCGTCCTTTGTTGCTATTGCGTCTTTCGCTACGACTCTTACAACCGGTACTTTGTTGGCTGGTGTAGCTACGGTTACCCTTGGTACATCAGCTTCTGCTGATGTGGTGGGACCTGGCGACTATGCTGAGGGAACCCTGCCGGATAGTATTGCTACTGCAAATAGCGTTATTGAGTTAACGGCTACGGAGGATACGGTGTGGGATGCTTCCGCTATCGAAGCCGATAAAAAACTGACATTTGATATCAATGCTGAAGGGTACAATGTGAAAGTGCTCGCTCCTGCCTCATCAAATAATAAAGATGTTTCATTGAACAATGTTGTCGCTGATTCTCTTTGGATGGCATCCGGTTGTTGGATGGTAGACGATGATACGGATTTGCAGAATGCAGGTACGATATACCTTGGGGGAGGGCAATTACAGCTGAAAAAGGCTGTCACCATCGCCAACGATATTGAACTTGGAGCTTCGACTACAGGTGGTGTGGCCGCAGCATTGGATTATTCTGCTTTGCGCATCGGTCAGTGGCAGCACACAAATCAATCTTCAATTTTAACCGGTGCGCTCATTGTCAATGAAGATTCAAAAATCTCTTTCCAAGCAAGTGGCTCCATCAATGTAGCCGGGGCTCTGCGCGGGGATGGTGATATAACATTGAGCCGGTACGATGGCTCCAGTGCTTTCACTCTGTCCGGTGATACATCTGCTTATAACGGTTCAATACGCTCTGACAATGCGGAAATCACCATCAAGTTTGGTGTGGAATCCGTGCATTTGGGCGGCTTGGCCGGCAGCTCTGCGATTGTATTGGATTCTGTTTCGGCAGCAACTCTTGCGCTGGATGTGGCAGATAATGCAGATTTGCGCTATACCGGTTCACTGGCATCAGGCATTTCATTGGTCAAAAATGGTGCCGGCGCACAGGCCTTTACTTCTGCTATTGTGGGGGATGTATCCGTCAACGCCGGTACCCTTACTTTACAGGCAGTTGAAGGTAATGTGACAGTAAATTCCGGTGCATCTCTTTATTTGCAATCGATGGCAGGTTTGGCTTCATTGACAGTAAAAAATGATGCTACCGTTTACCTGCCTGGTGTAAGTGTAAGCACAGAAGCGACCTCTTGGGTGCAGGACACCGTTTACTACACAGCTGCAAGTGGAGACGTGAACATGGATGTGGTGACATTGGAAGAAGGAGGCTCTCTAATCTCCTCGGGGGGTGCTATTGTTGCTACCGATGCGTCTCACTACGTCTACGTTACAAAAGAATGCCTTGCACAGGATGGCTCACTTACGATTGAAAAGGGGCGTGTCATGATATGCGACCCGGAAAACATGACCGCCGTGGCCGATTCCCTTTCCTCGGCTTCAAAGATTATTCTCAATGGTGGTACACTCTTCTCTCCGTCTGCCACATGGGCCGGCGAATCCGTCAATTATGTGGTGGGTGCAGATATTGAGATTAAGCAAGGAAATGGTGGTGGCACGTTGTTGGTAGAAGGAGATAATACCACCGCCCAAACTGACCGCACAACATATACCGGTGCGTTGACCGGCAATGGGTGGCTTTATAAAACAGGTGGTGGCTATGCAGTGCTGGCCGGTGATTTGAGCGGATTCGGCGGTGAAATTCATGTAGATGGCGGTACGCTGGAAATGAGCGGGAATACATCTACTAGCAGCATGTTGACCGGTGCCGGTACATTGGTTGTAAGTGGTGAGCTGACTGCGGCCGGTGATCGTAAACTGTGCACGAATACTACCATTGTATCCGGTGGTAAGTTGAAGACAAACGCCACGGATACCCTGTGGTACGGTGGCAACAAGACCATTACGATTGAAGAAGGCGGCGTGTTTGATACGGGCGCATATCGCCAAACGACCGGTGGTGTGTATTTTGTGCTTAATGGTGGCCTGATTTCTGGTGCGGGTACTGAGCATGGCGGTGGTATGTCAGCCTTGGATTACCACTCCAGCTCTTCCATAACCGTGAATGAGGATAGTAAGGTATCTGCCAACATCAAGGTGCAAGGAAATCAGACCCTGACCTTGAAGGTAGCTGAGGACAAGGTCCTGACGATGTCCGGCGTTACCCACAATGGGGGTAAGTTGGCACTGGTTCCTGTGGTGGAGGGCGGAACCGCCGGCACGCTGTTGGTAACAGGTGCCAACCGTTACTCCGGTGGTACGGATATCACTACCGGTACAGTAGAATTGCAGAAGACGGGTACGCTGGGTACCGGCGTGGCGACAATGGGCGCCAATACGCTTTTGAAGATTAACAATGATGTAAATACAACGCACGCTTTTGCCATTGCTGCTGATGCCACAGCACAAATTGTAAAAACCGGCTTATCGGCCGTGAGCCTTTCCGCTGTAACCGACTTTGCCGGTACAATACGCATCAGTGAGGGGTCTCTTGGTTTTACTCAATCTGCTACGGTGGCCAACATGGTGACGGATGGCGGTGCCTTGCTTGTAGATGCGGCTTTGGCAACTCCGGCTGTGCTTACACTGGGAACAGCCCCGAGCACTCCCCTCACCATCATTGTGCAGAATGTGGCATCTATTGGGGATGAAGGCATACAACTCTTCGCCGGGGCAAAGCCAACAAACGTTGTGGTAGAGCGTTTTGTCCAAACGGATGATACAGGTTCCTATGTGGCTTCTTATGCAGATGGCGTCCTTACCAAGGTGCTGGTTGATACCCCAGAGGCCGGGGCTGTAACGTGGTTTACCAACGGCGTATCCAATGATTGGGGGGCTGATATAGCCGATCAGAACTGGAATAACGGCTCTGTGGTGCATCAGTGGATGGATGGCTCTTCTGTCACCTTTGCGGGGAAGGGCGAGACTATTAGAATTGTATCTGCCATCAATACCCCCTCGGCTACCGTTACCGGTACAAACTATGAATGGGTGCTTGGATCTGCCGATAGGAAGCTCACCGTAGAAGGAGGCGTAACCGTGGCAGAGAATGCCAGCCTTACCTTGACGAATCTGACAGAGGCAAATTATACAGGCGTGGTGACCGGTGCCGGTACTCTCACCCTGAAGAATATGGGGATGAAAGGACTGCCCCAGCTTGCATCTGTGGTGAGTGGAACGGCCGGGCAGACGATTGGTACAGTTGTGATTGGTGCCGGGTCTGCATTGCAAATTACAGGCTCAGCCCAAATGACTACACTTGATAATATTACTCATCTCGTAGTAGAAGCCGGTGGCCGCTTTGATAACCGTTTGACAGGACAGGAACTTTCCGGTGCAGACGGGCGGGATATTACCATTGCCGGTGCCGGCAATACCACATTGCCTGTCAGTGACGGGGCGACTGAAGGACCTGCGGCAGCCTTGACTTTCGGCTATGAGTGTGGCCAAAATGCTGCACTGACGATGAATCGCAAGGTGATACTTTCCGATGATGCCACTATTGCAGTGGCAAGCGGAAAGAGTGCTATATTGAAAGGTGGAGTGGAAGCGTCCGGCCATGTTCTCTCCCTTATCGGGGGCGGTAGCATGAGGATGGAGCTTCCGAAGATAGAGTTGGGTGGATTAAACCTGGCGGATGGTATCACCCTGAACCTCTACCGAACTGGCGATATCAATACAGCCAACCCCATGAGTGCCAACGAGAAATTCCTGCTTGGTAATGTGCAGGTGAGTGATGGCTCTACACTAATTGGGGAATACCATGCCGGCCGCATTGAAATCGGCAACCTGAGCGGTACGGGGACGTTCAATTTGCAATTCAAGCATAGCTCCACCGTGGTATACTCTGCCATCGTGAGTGGCGCTGCTGATTTTAGCGGTACAATCAGCCTTTCACACACACACAATTCTGCACGTAACGCCATATTTGGTACGGCAGACCACGATGCTCTGTCCAATGCAGTTGTTCGGTTTGCTACCAATACCCATGCAAATACAAAGGTAGGTTTTGTGCTTGCCAATGATGGCAGAGAAAGCATTCAGATAGCCGGTATTAGCACGGCTCCCGGTGTAGCGACCGATAAGGCTTTGATTGTATCCCAAGATGGTGTATCCATCGATTCTGATGGAGACATGCGCACCCTGGAGATTGTGGGTACCGGAACCAACAGCTTCGGTGGCACGGTGCTGGCCGGGGTAAATCTGTTGATGAACGGCGAAGGAACCCAGACCTTCAATGGCAATTTGGATGCCTTTAATGGTACTGTTGAAGTACAGAAAGGTACGTTGAACATGGCCAATGTAAATGGTGCATCAGCCATTACCCTTGGCGGAGAAGGTGCAACCCTGGCTGTCACTTCCGGGGTGAGCGGTAAGACGCTTCTTGCCACAGCGACCGGGGCTGTTCTTTCTGCTGATTTGACAATGACAGCCGATAGCAGTTTGACACTTGGTGATACGACTGCTTGGGGGACAACCGGCGGCTTGAACTTGGATAATCATAAGCTGACAATCAACACCACTGATAAGGCTACTCTTTCCGTAGCTCTCGGAAGTGCTGCCGGTACAGGTGAATTGCTGGAATTGTTTACCGATATAGGTTCTCTTGTAGATGCCGATGACAACGCAATCGAGGTTATCACCGGCACTACTCGTGTAAGCGACCTGTTCGATGCCACCGGCGATCTGGCTGATTACTTGTTGACGATGCAGGGCGGTACGCTTTCCCTTATTGCTAAGAGTGAACTGGGCAACTTGGAATGGAATGACAATGCCGAGAGCGATGGTGCCAATGTTTGGGGGGAAGATAATACAAACTGGATCGATGGTTCAGGTGAGACTTCATTCTCGATGGGTGATAATGTGTCATTCACAGGTGCCGGGGAAGAGGTGACGATTACAGGTACGGTGAAACCCATGAATGTGACCGTAGCCGGTGATTACACTTGGACCGGTGATGGTAATTTGGAAGTGGCCGGCACACTTCAGGTAGAGCAAGGGGCGCATTTGACTATTTCCAATACCGGCAAGAAAGCGTTTGCCTCCAACATACAGGTGGCAGAGGATGCCCAGCTGACAATTACAGACCAGGCTGAATGGTCCGGTACTGTGAGTGGTGATGGTGCATTGCAACTGGCAACCGGTCAAGATGTTGGTGGTTTGGGAACCTTTATTAACAGTGGCTCAGAAAAACAGTTGGGCGTTCTTAAGATTAGTGGAGATGGCACAACTCTTACTTTGGACGCTTCTGACAATGCTGATTTGCTGGAAAAGGTCAATGCCTTGGAAATCTCTCAGAATGCAAGTCTCATAGCAACGGCATCAAAGATAGTTGATAGCGCCGGTGATACGTTCACCGTAGATGCGGCCAAGATAGATGTTGCTGCTGAGAAGAAGCTCACGATAGCAGATACAGTGAAGATAGCCGATGCCGTTACCAAGTTGGGTGGTGGTGAATTGGTCTTGACAGCTGGTGCTACCGGGGAAGCTCACAGTACAATCATTTCAGAAGGTGTACTCAAGATTGATGCAACGCCTGCAACAAGCTATGGCTTGCTGCGCTCTGCCGGTGCTTCTTCCATCTACGATTTGGGTGCTGTAAGCGGGGGGGGCACATTGTTGTTGAGCAATGGTAGCATCTCGGTTGATAGCATCGCTGATGATACGGTGGTGAAAGTTGCAACGGAAACAGCCGGAGATATTGTAAGACTCCAAGGCATCTCCGGGAGTGCTTTGGAGGAAATTTCGCTGGCTGAAGGCACTCAGTTGACTGGCGTTGCCGGCGATATTACCGTGGGCGCTGCCGGCTCTACATCTGCTTTGAGTTTGACTCTAGATGCAGCAAATGTCGGCATTTCTTCTACCATTGCGGCTGATAAAAAGGCCATGATAGAACAGACCGGCACACTGACGATTAATGATGGCACGATGGTCACATTAAGTGTCGATGCTATTGCATCTATTTTGACTCAAGCGGCATATGATGAGTCAATGGCCTATTTGCACCTCACGTCCGGTACGTTGAATATCACCGATGAAGAGCTGGCAAAAGTTTCCTTTACGGCAGGAAATACATCTATTGAGCTTTTGCAACAGTTCGGTGTGCGATTGGATGGTGTCCAACAGGGCAGTGTGGTGCTGACCGGTGGAGCTAATGGCATCAAGATTGTTGCAGAAGATGAGCAAGTAGCCGGCTACAAAGAGCTTTCTGCTTTCCAATCTACTGTCGTAACGGCCGGCAAGACATTAGAGCTGGTATTGGATGGTGCAGCAGCAGATGGTAGCGCTGCTACTGTCAATAACCTGATTGGTGGTACTGATAGTAAGTTGCTCATTTCTAATACAGATGCTGATACGGTTGCTCGTTTGGGCTTGGTGAACAAGCAACAAAATATCCTCAATCCGGAACCGGCTGAATCAGTCGGTGCTGATACAGAGTTTGCCGGGGATATTGATGCTACTTCCGGCGTGGGTGACGTGGAAGTTGTCATCAGTGGCCCGGGGACTCTTACAGTTGGCGGTAATTTGAATGCAGCCCAACTTAGCATGAATGAAGGTGGCCTGACGATTCACGGTAGCGACAGCACCGTTAACACCTTGGCAGATGATGGTATTGCTGCTGATGCTACATCTGCCGATGCAACCTTGAACATACAAGGTACATTGACGGTGGAAGACGGTGGTTCTTTGTCCGGTACAACCATTACCGGTGATGGTACTCTTTCCTTGAAAGATACCTTGTCTTTAAGTGATTCCGCTTCTCTGGATGGCGTAGCTATTAATTTGGTAAAGAACAATTTCAATGCAGATGGCGCACTTGCCATTAATGGGGTGGCTGATGCAACAGTCGCTTCCTTGAATGGACAAGGCACGCTCAAAGGTGGTGCTGATACGGTGCTGACTGTGGTGGGCAATGGCGGTCGTTTCAGCGGTGCCCTTGCAGAACTGGATGCAACTGCTCCCACCAAGAATTTGCTCAAGATTGCCAAGGGAGCCTCGCAGACTCTTGACCGCATGTCTGGTAGCTCCGCATGGAGTGTGGAAAATGCCGGTGATTTGACTATCAGTCTCACTAATCCGGCAGCCGCATCCGGTACCGGTACAAACAAGGTGTTGACACTTGATACGCTTGCGCTCAAGAGTGATTCCACTACAACCTTGGTTGTAAATACTGATGCTCCCGGTTCTTATATGGATTTGCAGGAACTCACCATTGAAGACGGCGCAATCGTGCAACTGAAGTCTACCGGTATCAATGAGATAGACTTTGACGGCAGCATCACCTTGGCTCAGACGACCAACGGTGTGACCTTGGGTGATGATGTCTATGTAGAGCTGGATGATTCTGCTGCGTTCAAGAAAGTACGTGAAGCAGTATTGGCAACAGATGGCAAGGTGTTGACATTGGAAACGACTTACCATTCAGATAACCAGTACGCCCAGATGGCTACCACCGGTAATGCATTGGCTGGTGCTACTCTGTTGTGGTCTGTCAATACCGGCTCTTTGGATAGCAATTCATCGCTTAAGATTGTGGATGAGGTTGTACACTCTCTCTACAACCAAGGAACCGATGCCGCTGCAGCCCAGGCTGATGAAATCATGGCTGCCGTAGCAGGTAGTAGCACGGCTATCTTGGGCTCTGCGCTTGCTTCTGATGTGGAACGCCAATTGCGAGCCATCCGCAACCGTACCACCTCGATGGGCGTGGGACAGTGCGAAGTCAACGAAGATATGCCCTACTTCAACGCTTGGATCAATGCCGAAGGCGACCACCATGAGTTGGATGCCGACGGAACAAATGCCGGGTACACGCGCGATAGCTGGGGTGGTACTGTTGGCTTTGATGCGGATTTGAACCCCTATGTCACAGTCGGTATGGCGCTGACTGCCATGTATGGTGATATAGAGAGCGAAGCTGCGGACAAGGCAGAAGGTGATTTTGATACGCAGTACGTCTCCCTGTTTGCTCGTTACTCCCGCAATGCATGGACCCATACGTTCGTCATGACAGCCGGCCGCGCCGACATGACGCTGAACCGCACGGTCAACTATGGTTCTGGGCAGTATGAAACCGAAGGCGAGACCGAAGGTACAGCATTTGGATTCATGTATGAAGTAGGCCGCGTGTATGCGCTCACAGAAGATGGTGGTGTATGCTTGCAGCCCATGTTCAATGTAAACCTGCGCCACAGCACGGTTGATGGTTACACTGAATCCGGGTGTGATGCTGCTTTGGCTGTGGGTGAGCAGAGCTCAACGGCCGTCACCTTTGGCTTGGGTGCTCGCCTGCAGGCAGTCATCGGTTCCAATATCTACAACCGCGCTTCTATTTTCGAGGCCCGCGTACTGGCCAAGGTGGATGCCGGTGATCGTGAGAGCGAGGCCGATGTGCGCTTGTTGCAAGGAGGCAACGGTTCCTCCGTGAAATCGGCTGAACTGGGTGCATTCGGTGCCGAAATCGGTATGGGAATTACCATCCCCATGGGCTCTGAGGCAGGCTCCGTATTCATCGATGGCTCTGCCGAGCTGCGCTCCGGTTACACCAACGTCAACGGCACGGTTGGCTATCGTATCAACTTCTGATGAAGTCTGGCGCTGCCTCTTAAACTTTCTGAGAATAGCGATTCCTTCGCCCCTGTCCGGGTTTTCCCTCCTCCCGGACAGGGGATTTTCTTGCCCTGATTCATGTTGATTCTATGCTCTCAATCTTTTGCAAACGGAACATTCGGATTTCGCTTAGAGATTGACATGCTCTTTGCTATGTGTTAATATCCATCGCGTAACCCCCTAGTGCTTTCTATGCGCATCTTCTCATCACTTCTGATTCTTTTGCTTGCTGTATCCGGATTGACGTATGCTCAGGACGATGCAGGTGGAAGTGCTTCTAATACCAAAGGTAAAAAGGAAACGCGTGCGCAGAAAGCAGCCAGAAAAAAGGCTGTGCGAGATGCGAGAAAAAGTGGCGTCAAGATGACGGAGGAAGAGCGAGCTGCTATTGAGGCGAAAGCTGCGGAAGCAGCGCTTCTGGAGGAATACAAATCAGGGAAACAACATAACTACGATAAGGAGTTTGAAGCGCTGAGTAAAGCTGCTACAATCTTGGCCGAACTCCCCCCCGATGATGAGAAAGCTGCCGCCAAGGCTGCTGAAAAAATCGGAGCTTTGTTCCACACTTTGCCTATACCGCTGGGGGCGACTGATAAGGAGTTGGAGCTCTGGGCTACTTTCCAGAACAAAGTCAATTTCCAGATGGAGCGCCTTATGAATAAGCCCTATTTTGAGTCTTCCGGTTTACAGGAAGCTTGGACTTATGCCACGGATCCGTTCTCACGCCGGCGCGCAGATAAATTGAAATAAGCCTTATAAAAAAAGCACCCTGTGTGGGTGCTTTTTTTATGGGCTATACAGGCGAGAGCTTGCTTTTAATCTGCCAAATCTTCCGCGGGTGCTGCGCATTTATACCATTCTTCCGGTATGCGGCAGGGGCGTCCTTTGGGCATTTGGACCAAGGCCAAACGTTGGCGAACTGATACACAAAGTTTGTTATCCTCTGTTCGCCGTACTTCGAAGCGACACCAGAAACTGGATTTTTCTACACTTTCTACCCAGCCCAGTACCTTAATTTCGTCTGCCATGAAGGCAGGTGAATGGTAGCTGACCTCGTGTCGCACGATTACCAAATGGCAGTCTTGGCGTGCCAAGCTTACATAATCAATACCGATGGCTGGTGCCATCTTGGTACGGCATTCTTCAACCCAGCGCATATATGCCAAGTTATGAACCACTCCACCGCAGTCTGTATCATAATACATGACGGAGTAATCGAGTGTAAATTGGGGATTTTTCATAGTGGTGGTGGAAAAAAGGCGGGAAGGGGAGGTGCCCCTTTCCCGCCAAGTGGAGAATTGTGCCTTGCAGCGGGATTATTTGAGCTTGAGGATATCGACAATGGCGGATGTAATCTCCTTCATGTCGTCCATGCAGAGCTCGCCCATGTGGGCTATGCGGAATGTCTTATCCTTGAGACCACCATAGCCGTTGCCGAGCTGCATATTGCGCTCTGCGAGTGCTTTGTTAAGTTCGGGGATGGAAATCATTTCATCGCAGCCTTTCGGGTGAGAATCGATGACGGTGAGGGTCTTGGAGAGATAATTGCGGTTGGGGTATACGCGGAAGTATTCATCAGCCCAAGCGCGCACGTATTCAGCCATTTGCTCGTGGCGAGCAAAGCGGTTCTCAACGCCTTCCACCTCGACAATCTTTTGCAGTTGTTTGTCCAACGCATACATGAGGGAAAGGCAGGGAGTGGAGGTGTATTGGTAATTTTTCTTATCAATGAAATCCCAAATGGTGCGCAGGTCAAAGTACAGCCCGCGGTTTTTTACCTCAGCCGTGCGGTCATAAGCCTTGCGGCTCATAGCGCAGATGGCAAGACCGGGGGGCAGGGCAAGTGCTTTCTGGGTAGAGGTGATGAGCACGTCAATCCCCAGCTTGTCTGTTTCAATTTTAGAGCCGGCGGCAGAGGATACGGCATCTACACACCATACCACATCCGGGTATTTCTTCATCACTTCTGCAATTTCCTCTACCGGGTTTTGAATGCCGGAGGAAGTTTCATTGTGCGTCACGGTGATGAGGTCGTACTTGCCGGTAGCAAGTGCTTGGTCTACCATTTCGGGCGTAGTGGGCTCACCCATGGTGCTGGAGAACTTATCGGCAGGGATACCATTTGTCTCTGCCATTTTGAACCATTTATCACCGAATGCGCCAATGGAGAATACCGCTGCGCGTTTTGCTGTGCAGGAGCGAATTGCACCTTCCATCAGGCCGGAACCCGATGATGTGGAGAGAAGAATGCGGTTTTCCGTGAAAAGCACCTTTTGCATATTATCCGAAATGCGCTTTTGTATTTCGGACGCCTTTTTAGAGCGGTGCCCAATCATCGGCAAACTCATTTCTTGGAGGATGTCTTCCGACACAACGGTCGGACCCGGTATGAACAATTTGATAGCCATGGTGGGTTTGGGTTGTATATACCTTAGTAGTCTAGCATAATTTACCTTCGAAATACCAGCATAAAGTTTGTCGGTGACAAAGAAGAATGTTGCAATGCTGTGGATGAATCGGTAGAATGTCGGGGTATGAATCTTTTACGTTGCGTTGCACCTTTGGCTCTGGTAGTAGCACCATGTGTGTTGCTCTCAACAGTGTATGCCCAAGAGACTTCCACGCCCCCAACAAACCGTATTGTGAATCGAGTTGCTGCCACGGTAAATGGCCGCCCCATTACCTCCAGTGAAGTCAGAGCACGCTTGCAACCCTATATTCGGGAGCTGATGATGCTGTATCCGCGACAGGGTCCCCGGTTTTCCGCTGAGTTGATTAAGGCAAAAAAGGAAGTGATGCAGGAGCTTATTAACCGCGAGCTTGTCTTGAGTGAATTTGAGAGCAAGGGGTACCAGATGCCGGAATCTGCCATTGATGATGAAATCAGTCGCCGAATCCTTGTGCAGTTCAACGGTGACCGCGATGCTTTGCTGGATAATTTGCGTAAAAGCGGAATGACATATAGTGAGTTCCGCGAATCCGTGCGCAAAGAGATAACAGTGGCAGCCATGCGTAGCAGCAGATATGACCGTGGTATTCCTCCTACGCCGGATGAAATCCGCGAGGAATATAATGCTACTAAGCATGAGTACCGCGATATTACCAAAGATTCTATCCGTTACGACAAAATTTTCATCCCCGCTTTGGCGGATGACCCCAATGTTTCCCCGGAGCAACAGTTTGATTTGGCTAACGAATTAAAGGCGCGTCTTGAGCGCAAAGAAATTACCTTTGCTGAGGCCGCCCGTGAGTATTCCCGTGATATGCACGCGCAGGATGGTGGCCAGTGGCCCAGCATTCGGCGTTGCGATCTTGCGGTGGAATTTGCTAATATCGTGTTTAGTTTAGAGCCCGGAAAAATTATCGGTCCTCTTCTTGACCCTGCCGGTTTTACTATCGTGTGCGTGCGCAGCAAGAAATTGGCTCCTGCACCGCCTCTCAGTAAGCCTGAAGTTAAAGAAAAGGTGGATGATGCTGTGCGCCGTAAGCAGAGCGAAGCTCGCTACCGCCAATGGGTAGAGCGCCTCCGCGATAAGGCCATCATCCGTACCTATATCTAATGCAGAGGTCTCTGTTGTAGAATCTGATTGGAATGATAAAGAACCACCCTCATAGGGTGGTTTTTTATTAGTTCGGATGAAAAATGAGGTTCGTGCGAATCAGAGCTGATGAACAAGCTCGATGAGACGTTGTGCGTGCGCATCCGCCTTGCGGAGTATTGCATCCATTTGTCCCGGTTCTTGGCGCATAGCGTAGGATACAGAGCCGGTGCTGATGCTGCCTGCGTACTCCATGCCGCAGAAGCTACATGCTGCCTTGATGTTTTGGAAAAAGGCATCAAAATCCAGCGCCTCAATGGGGGCTCCTGTGGTGTAGGAAAGAATGAGCTTTTTACCATGCAGCTTGTTGCCTGTATAACCATGTGAAAAACCGTGTAGGAATGTGTCTTCCATCCAGCGGTGCATGAGCGATGGCATGGAGAACCAGAATACAGGAAACTGAAGGATGATAATATCTGCCCACACTAATTTTTCCTGCTCTGCTTTACTGTCTATCTTAAAATCAGGGTAGAGTTTGTCTAAGTATACGCAGCGGCTTTCCGGAAGCTTTTCTGCAAACTTTGCCAGGATAGCCTTGTTGGCGACCGAGTCGTTCATGTCGGTGTGCCCGGATACGATTAGTATTTTTTTCATAGTATGAATGGTGTGGTTTGTTCACATTTAGCATGCAAATGATTTTTTCGCAAGAAGCGTTTCAGTCATTATTTATCTTCATAAACGAAACAGGCGATGCGAAATCCTCGCACCGCCTGTGGTGTAAACTTGTTTTGCTTTGTTTAGTTCTTTTTGCCTCCTTTTTTCGGCTCTTCTGGAGTGGCTGGAGCAAGGTTTACCTTGAACTCTTTGTCAGGGGAGTCTTTCCATGCTTCACAGGTCATGATACCCGTAATCTTCCCGTCTTGCGCGAGCGCAAGTTTCAACATACCATCCTTTGCATCGTAGACTTCTGCTGTCGGTTGATCCGGGTCGTACTGCCCATCATAAAGAGTAACGACAATTTCGGCTGTGCCGTCCTCCTTCTTTGTCAGCAAGCATCGGCCATCAATGTCCAAGCAGGCCTCCGGCAGTTTCGTGTCAAACAATCTTCCCACAAACTGGAGGGAGTCTTCAAACTTGACAACTGTGTCAATTTGAATGGAAAGAGCACCAAAACGTTCGCCTCGCGTCCATTCTCCGGAAAAAAGCTTACCATCAGCCACCGTCGCAATACAATGGTTGACCCATGCCTCTTTTTCGGCCGCGAGGGCTTGAGCTTGTTCCTCTGCCTTGCGCGCTTCCTCCTCACGGCGGGCTTGTTCCTCTACCATGCGAGCGCGTGCCGCATCCTCGCGTCCCTTAATGTAGGTGGTGGCTTCAGCATGGAAACCGGCGATTTTTTCATCAATGGTGTTCTTGCGGTTTTGCTCAAAATCTGCCGTCATTACAGCCGCTCCGGCAGGTAAGGCGGATTCCGGCGTGTACTGAGCAACTTCCAGTAGAGCGGAAGTATCCAACACAATATCGCTAATTTCCCAATTATCGTTATTGAGCTTGGCCTTGAGAGAGCCCGTCACATGGAGGGTCGTTCCGGCTTGGCTGGTGACAACGTATACCGCAGATTCTGCAAGCTCCTTCAGCTCATTTGCCAAGTTTTGCAAGTTTTCGGGGAGAGGGGTAGCAGCGCGGTCTGCGTCTGTGATGATATCTGTAGGTGCCCCCACTTGCATGAGGTAGCTGGCCTCCGGCAACATAGCGGCTGCGGCACTTTCGTTGATGGCCTTGCGCTGCTCATTAAAGTGTTCAGGGGCATTCTGACTTGTGTACAGGTTTTCTTTTACAGTAGTCGGCAAGTTCACTGCTACGGTGAATGACTCATCCGGATTGGGGGTAATTTCCATGCCTAATTCCCCTGTGTTGATGAACCCAAAATCTGCCAACTGCGCCGTAATAGAGGGCAATATGACATCTGCTGTCGGTTCAGCCGGTTTTACCGGCTCCGGCTCAGGTTCGGGTTGAACGACTTGTGTGGGCTGCGTTTCTTCTGTTTTGGGCGCAGGATCTTCTTCATAGCACGAGGGAAGAACCACCATGGTGGTGGCCATGAGCAAAGCGGACGGTATCAGACGTATCTTCATAGCGTTGCAAAATCGCGGAGTGCCCGTGCACCGGGTACACCCATGCGCGCGTATTATGCTGCTTTTTTTTACATTTGTCAAGCACTCAGCTTGCGCTTGCAGAGGAAATTAGGTCGAAACAAGCTATTTTTTCGGTGTTTCCTGCCTGTGCTTTTTGACGAAATTACTTTTCTTCCTTATCCCCAGTCATTTGAGGCTTAATAAAGCTCCATTCAGATACGCTGGGGAATGAAGGCAGAGCCACACTACCGAGGCGCGCTCTCAGAAGAAACCAGAGCTTGCGGAAATTGTTTACGCTGTATCGGCGATCGTAGATGCGGTACTCATCATCTTGCATTTTTTCCAGGATGGTGTGGTAGATGAGGCTCATGGCTTGTGCGGGGATAAGCGCATTGCGGTCTTCTACCGAGAGCTTTTGGTAGTATTCTTCTGCTTCGCCAAAGAATTTTTCTGCGAGGGCTGCTTCATATGCTAAGAGCTGGCGCAAACGGAAGCTATATCGTTGGTTGCGAATATCATCGCAGGTGACACCAAAGAGCTCCATGTCGTCTGCCGGTAAGTAGAACCGTTCGTATTTGCGGCAGTCTTCTGCTACGTCTCTCAATATATTGACAAGCTGTAGTGCGTACCCAAGCGCAATGGCGTAATCCTTGGCTGCGGGTGAGGCACCCATCACGTGTGCGCTGGTGATGCCGACACATGCAGCCACTTTGTAGGCGTAGGCGAGCAGATCATTGCGTGTTTTCGGCTGCTGCGGGGCGATGTCGCTTCGGCACCCGGCTATGAGCTCTAGCATGGGGGCAATGTCCAGCTGCACTTCCTGCACAAGCTTTTGCACTTCTTCTTCAATGCCGGGGGTGGGCTCAACCCGCATGCTGATGACTTCTTCCCACCTATCAAGTGCGGCGTGGCGCTCATCTGCGCTCATACCGGGTTCGTCCACAATGTCATCTACAATGCGGCAAAATGCATAGAACTGAGCCATGTGGACGCGTTTTTCAACAGGCAAATCCATGAGGGTGAATGCCAAGTTGGATTTAGCGTTGCGAGTGATGGTGTCGGATTCTGACATGAGAGTAGGAAAGGGTGTGAGAGTTAGTTGATGCTGCCCCAGTGAGAGGTGAAGGGCCAGAGGGTAAATGAAGCGGGACCAATGATGTTGAACTGACGCACAGGACCCCAATAGCGGGAATCAAGAGAATTGTCCGTATTGTCGCCCAAGGCAATGTATTCACGCAGATTGGGTGTGCTTTGGTTTGAGCGCAATTGCACGCTGCGCCCCACGGTGAGGAAGGCATTGGTATAGCCGGATAAGGCCAGTGCTTTGTAGCCACCCGGATTGAATGGAGCTTTGCCTTGGGCTACGGTGTTGATGGTATTTTCGGTTGCCGGAGCCCCATTGATGAGGAGATGGGGGGCTTCTATGCTCACGGTATCACCGGGAAGCCCACACAAGCGCTTGATGTAGTGTGTGCCGCTGCTTTGGTCTTCGATGCTGCGGGTGGTCTTGCCACTCGTGTTGATGCCGCGTGTGTCGAATACAAATGTTTCTCCTCGCTCCGGGTTGCGGAAATGGTATGCCATGCGGTTGACAATGACCATATCGCCTGCATCTACTCGCGCTTTCATGATGGTTTCCCCTGCGCGGTACGGGGCAAATTGAAGGCCAAACGGGGTGTCTACCATCTTTCCTTGCTCGCGCAGGTATTGCATGATGGTACCCTGAGCGGCGGGAATGGTGAGGGTGCTGCGGTCATCGAAAGTAAGAACAGTCTCTGTGAAAAGTAGCCATTTTTGCTGTTGCTGCATGCTGATGATACGCTTGTCTGTGTCGGCTACTTCGTCTATATACGAGCTGCCTAATGTGAGTGTATTCCACCAACGAACGGGTGCAGAGGGCATTTCCTCAATCGGGTGGACGATGATGCCGTTGAGCGAGGGCTGCATAGAACCCGTTGGGATGCGGAATGGCTGGGCGTAGTAGGTGCGGATGCCTAAGAATACGACCATGATGACGAAAAAGGATTCCACCATCTCTACAACACCATTGCGTTTAAAGCCCGGCATGGGCTCACAAACAGTGTTTACGGACAATGTTAGATTCTTAACTTCCTCTTTTTGCCACGAGGCGAGGGCTGCTTTCAATTTACTTTGCAGGGAGAGTAAATCAGCAAGTTTTTCCTCCTTGATGCTCGGGCGAAAGTGGTTGATATAGCGGCAAAGAGCTGCTGCTGTTTCGTGGCCCTCGCGGCGCCAACTAGGGGTGAACCACGCGAAACAGGAATCTACAATGGCGTTGAGAACTGGTTGAAGATAGCGCATGCTTGTTCGTATGATTGTACTCTCTTTACGGTGCTTGAAAAGGTAAAAATTCGGCATGCACACGACTTATTGGGCAAGAGAGACCGCAGCCATCGTTTCCTTTGTGGTGGTCGGTTCTTCTTGCGTATCGCTTACACGCAACCCGTGCCAGATGCAAATAAGCATGACTGCGGCTGCCGCTAATCGGTACCATCCGAAAATGGAAAGCCCATGCCGATTCAGGTACCCAACCATCCATTTTACGGCAATGATGGAGCTAAGCCACGCGGTAAATGTACCTGCCAGCATGGGGCCCCAGCCGATAACGGCCACCATTTCCGACCCGTGTTTGATAGCATCGTGGCAGGTGGCTCCCCCTAATGTTACCAACCCGAGCAAAAAGCTGAACTCTACTGCTGCCGACACGCTTAATCCGGAAACAAGACCGCCCAACATCGTCATGAGACTGCGGCTTACCCCCGGGCACATGGCAATGCATTGCATGAGCCCAACCTGCAGCGCGCCTTTCCATGTAAGTTCCTCCAATGGCTTTCCGCTGAAACCTTTGCCGCTTTTTTCTCTGGCTCTGCTGTAGAGCAAGATGACGATGCCACCCAGTGCCCATGCAATGGTGACTGTCGTTTCGTTGAAAAGAAGGCTCTTGATGTAGCTTTCGCACAGTAAGCCAAGAATGACGGCCGGTAGCACCCCGACGAACATATTGATGATGAGGTTAACCCCTGTTTTGTTGCGGCCAAGTATACCGTCCCACATCTCACGCACTCGTTGAAAATACAGCCCCAGTACGGCCAGAATAGCACCGCTTTGGATGCAGATGTCGAATGCATTGAGTGCATCGGAAGAATCTAATCCAAGAGCATAGCGCGTGATAATCAAATGCCCCGTCGAACTCACAGGTAAGTATTCTGTAAGCCCCTCAACAATGCCCAGTATAATAGATTGCAGGATGGTCATGTGCCCCCTAGCATACCTTATTTTGCGGAAAAGCTCAATCCTAAAGGTGCCATCCGTGTGTATTACCCCTGTTTTTTAGCGATGCCGTGTAAAAAAGCAGGTAATCCCCCGGTGAACCCGAAAAAAAGATTGAAGCCTCGCAGGAAACATGCTATAGATAGTGTCGGACTTGTACCGAGTCTACATGCACGTGTTTATGAAAAGCTTTCGTAGGAAAATCAGCAAAGGGTTTACTCTGGTGGAATTGTTGGTCGTGGTTGCTATCATTGGCATTATGATGACGATGGCAGCAAGTGTGCTGCGCGATGCCGGTAAGGGTAGGGGGATTGAATCCGGGGTGGATATGTTGGAATCGATGGTGCGTGAGGCTAGAGCCACCGCTCAAGGTAATGACACATACACCCGATTGATTATTGCTTGTGATCCCAAGGATACGAGTAAGGATTCCCGCCATTTGCGTTATATGACGGTGCAGATGTTCCGCAAGGATGAAAACTACAGCGGGAACTATGACGGGACCTCCATTTCCCAAACCGGCCGTTGGGTTTCCACCTCCTCCGGCACGATGCTCCCCCCGGGTGTCTTCTTTAGCCCTACATACAGCAAGGCTCTCGGCTGGGCTGAAGGTGCCCCCGGTGATATGATTGGTCAGGAAGTGACTCGCCTCTCCGGCAAGGGGCAGACGCGTATTTACTACATTGAGTTTGATGAAAAAGGCCGTTTTGTTGCGCCTATGGCAGACCCGTTGAATCCGACTCGCCCGCAGCGTTTAGTCATTTTGAATGCTCGCATTGGTAGTGGTCGCAATGCGAAAGATGGCATCGTCCCCTTGTCGGTGGACTCAATGCGCCGCCCCGTTGGAGCCAAGGGAATTGTGGTGTGGCCCAATGGCGATACCAGTTTGTTGCGTACGGATGAACAAGTTTTTGAAAAATAATATAGACTCTTAACTGTTTATGAAGAAGAATCTGATGAAAGGACGCCTTGGTGGTTTCACTCTCATGGAAACTCTGCTGGCGGTGGCGCTGGTTGGGTTGTTGGTATCCATATTCCTGACTGTTTTTGTCCCTGCTCGCGGTATGGTGCAGCAGGCTCTTACCAAGCAGGAATCAGAGCGTATTACCGGTATTCTTCGGGCTGAATTGGCTACCCTGCATGCCCATGAGCAAGCGGAGGCCGGTGCAAAGCGCTCTTCGGCCAATAAGTACTTGTCCACATTTGATAAAGGCTTCTATTGGCTGCTTAAAAGTAAGCGCCCTAGTACCTCTATCGTCATCTTCTCCTACCGTGCAGATACAGCCAAATCACCGCGCCAGGATGGCTCATATCCGTCTGTCCCGCCCACCCGAGCCGTGCCCGGCAAAAATAGCCAACTCGTGACAGTAGCTTGCCCCATGAACGACCCCATCCACAAGAATGATATCAAGGATGCGGTAGGCCCCGTCTTTGTCGTCAAGATGACACAGCTGCTGCCCTCTAATAACGGCGAATATTCCCTTGTAGGGACTCCCGGCACGATCAAAGGTGCTTCGTCTCCGGAAAACTATTTCTCTACAAAGGAGAATGATACATGGGGGGGAGCAATCTTTTATCGGGCTGATTTTTACTTGATGTCTCCGCCCAACCCGGCTCGTTATCGCAATCGCTCGTGGGCTAAGATGGGGCGTCCTCTCTTCTCCTCTAATCTTTCATTCCGCCGCTGATTCATCATTTCTTCATTCTCTTATATGAAAACACGGATTTCTAAGATTCGCCATGGTTTCACACTCGTGGAACTGATTACGGCTATGGCCATCACCAGTATTTTGGTGTTGGCAATTATGCAACTGACCAATCAAGGTATTGCCTTGTGGAAAGTGGTGCAGCAAGATGTGAGTACTTCTGCAAGTTCCCGTGTGGCACTGCAGATTATGAGCCGTGACATGGAGTCGTTCCAAATGGCCGGCGGCAGCAATAAATACCAGTGGATGTATGCTAAAATCGATTCTACTACCTCCGGTGCGCCCAAAGAACTGCCCATTCCCAAGTCTGCACAATGTGTGTTCTTTGCTTGCGCCCCCGATAGAAATCCACCAGTGAGCAGCAGCGCGTCCCTGCGTAGCAACTACCGCGATGCGCGAGCCCACAACATGGAAACCCAAGGTGATGTCAATACGATTGGCTACCGTCTGATGTATCGCGACCAGATTCTCAATCTTCCCGGTGCAGAAGGGGATGATTCTACTTTCCCGCTCTTTTCTCTTTACCGCCAAGTGATTTCTCCCCGCGTAACATATGAGCAGTTGCTGGGGAAGGAAGATATGGAGCAGGCTTATGTGCCCTACGAGAAAGATGAAGAAAAGAATTTCCTGTGCGAAAATATCATTGAGCTGAGCATCATCTTCACCATTCAGTACCCCAAGGGGGATGCTGATGCGAAGACCGGGCGAGCTACGTATGAGACAGTGACGGTGCCCGTCATTTCTTCCCGCAAGGGGGGCTCCGGGCGTCACCTCGCTGTATATGGTGACCGCATTGAAGCTAATGGTCAAGTGTACAAGAACGCTCGTATTCAATCGGCCAATCTCTCCATTACAGTGCTCACGGAAGAAGGCGTGGCTCTGGCGGAGCAGGTGCGTATGGGGCGTCGCCGTGCACCCAAGCCGGCAGACTTCTTCACGCGCTATACCCGCTCGTTCTCCCGCCTTGTGTCCGTGCCACAACCTCTCTGAGCGTTGAGCAATCTGGTAAAACACAACTGCTATGCAGAATCCACAGCTCATAGAGGAGACTGTTTCGCTGCAGCGCTTGCACCTGTGGTGTGATCCCATCCCCCGCAGCGGGTATGAGAACATGGCGGCAGATGAGCTGCTTTCGCGTCGTGCTGAAGCTTGGCTTCGTATATACGGGTGGGCAAAACCCGCGGTTAGTTTTGGTTATTTTGACACCTCAGCAGAAGCTCGCAGCATTTTCCCCGGCGATGATATTGAGTATATTCGCCGCTGGACGGGAGGCGGTATTGTGGACCACCGCATAGGCTACACATATACGCTGACTCTGCCTGCTGTTGAGGGGTACATGTACCCCACGAGCGCAAACTTGTACAAATGGATACACGGGGCACTTGCTGTTGCTTTAGCGGAAAGCGGGGTTGCTTGCACATTGCTGACGGCCGATGCCCCGGATGGTGGGCGTGCTTGTTGGGCAAGCCCTGTTGCCAGTGATATTGTGGATGCAACAGGTCAGAAACTGGCGGGCGCCGGGCAGCGGCGCTACAAAGGCGCTGTGCTGCATCAGGGGCTTATCCAACAATGTGAGCCTGCTGAGGGGTGGCAACAGATTTTGGCTGCTCAACTTGCTCCTGAGGTACTGGAGATTACGGGTAATGAGCCTTACCCGGGGTTTGCGGATGAATTGGCTCAGCTCTGTCGCGAAAAATACCTGACGGCAGAATGGAACGATGAGAGCCATGGCCGCCGTAAAACGGCCCACTCATGAGCAGCGATTCCCAACCTGGGCAGTGGCGCCAAAATGTAGCTGCCGTCATCTTGGATGCCGCAGACAACGTGCTGCTGGGCACAACTGCCGGCAAAAGCCCCTATTGGCATTTTCCACAAGGAGGTGTGGGCAAAGGGGAGAGTATGCAAGAGGCTGTCTTGCGTGAAGTATGGGAAGAAGTAGGTATTCAGCCTGCTGATTGTACCATCCTCGCATCCTACGGTGGCTTGCGCTACACTTACCGTCACAAAAATAAGAAAAGTGAGCGTTGGCTCGGCCAAGAACAAACGTACTTCCTTATTCGCTGCCGTGGGGTTGAGCCTGTTGTAGAGCCTAAAGCGCAATCGGATGAGTTTGCGGCACTGTGTTGGGTGCCGTGGAGGCAACTGATGCTTGATATGTTCGTTCCGTTTAAGCGAGAAGCCGTCGGCCCTGCATTAGAGGCCTTTTTCCCGCATGGTTGTACAAATCTCTGTGATGTGACGCAACGCCTATCACCTGCGCGATATGCTTATGATGCCAAACAATCCATTTCTCAGTATGCCTGTGCCGATAGGGCTTTATTCGGTGGGGGTAAGGTGGAAATGCTGGCTCAAATGGAGGATTTGACGCGACGAATCAATGCCGCACAGCGCCGTTCCTGTCAAGGACGCTTGGCTGTGCAGCTTGTGGGGTTGCCGGGCTGCGGCCTCACAAATTGCCTGCGCCGCTTGGCACGGTGCATGGATCCTTTGTTCACGCATGCTGTTCAACCACCGCACCCGGATGCCGCCGCTTTGCCCGGTGCCGGTGAATGCTCGCTCTTGAATGTTACCCATTACACGCCTGCCATAGAATCACCCTCGGTGGCGGAGGTAATGCTTGCACACGCTAAGCGGCAGCTTGAATACTGTGCAGAGCAGGGGGTGACCGTCATCAATATCTTCCTGCATGTCTCCCATGCAGAACATTGTGACCGCGCAGATGCCCCCCTTTCTGCCCAACAATGGCAAACTCTCATTCACCGGGCAGATGCCGTGTTGCGAGATGCAGCTTGTGCTGCTGCCCCATGGTACATCGTACCGGCAGATTGCCGCTGGTATCGTGATTTTGTGATTGCTCGTATCGTGGCTGCAGCCTTGGAGCAAATGCCATAAATGACCTGTTCCTGTTGCCTTTGGCGGAGATGGCGCATTCTGCACTTGCATTTTGTGCAAATATGACTATAATCTCTGCGCTCACCATGAAAGACGAATTAGCTCAGAACGCGCTGAATTACCACGAGACACCCCGTCCCGGCAAGCTGGAGGTACTCCCCTGCAAGTCCTGCTTCACGATAGATGACCTTACATTGGCCTATTCTCCGGGCGTGGCCGTTCCGTGCATGGAAATAGCTCAAGACCCTGATGCCTCTGCCCTCTACACCGGCCGCAATAATTTGGTCGGTGTTATCAGCAATGGCACGGCAGTTCTTGGCTTAGGTAACATAGGAGCCCATGCGGCTAAGCCTGTGATGGAGGGTAAAGGCCTGCTTTTCAAGATATATGCTGATGTGGATGTTTTCGATATCGAGCTGGATATCAAGAAGCCTGAAACGCTCATCGAAGTCATCAAGACGATGGAGCCCACCTTTGGTGCTATCAACTTGGAGGATATTAAAGCGCCCGAATGCTTCATCGTAGAGCAACGTTTGCGTGAGGAAATGAACATCCCAGTCTTCCATGATGACCAACATGGTACAGCTGTTATTTCCGGTGCAGCATTGCTCAATGCGGCGCACCTGACAGGGCGCTTGCTTCAGGATATGAAGTGTGTGGTAAGCGGTGCCGGGGCTGCCGGTATTGCCTGCGCTAAGTTCTACATGGCACTTGGTATTCGCCGTGAGAACATATACATGTTTGACTCCAAGGGCCTGATTCATACCGGGCGTTTGGATTTGCACCCCACCAAGGCCATGTTTGCTCAGAGTGAGGATTGCACCCTCGAGGTGGCTCTCCAAGGGGCGGATATCTTCTTGGGCCTTTCCAAGAAGGGGCTCCTCAAGCCGGAGATGGTCAAGAGCATGGCACCCAACCCCATCATCTTTGCTTGCGCCAACCCCGACCCCGAAATTACATACGAGGAAGCCAAAGCAGCACGCCCGGATTGCATCATGGGCTCGGGCCGCAGTGATTGGCCCAACCAGGTGAACAACGTGAGCTGCTTCCCCTACATATTCCGCGCGGCGCTTGATATGCAGGCTACGTCCATCAACGAAGCCATGAAGATAGCCGCTTCCCGTGCCTTGGCCGATTTGGCTCGCCAGCCTGTGCCGGCAGAGGTCGTGAAATCCAACGGTGGTGTGCCACTGGAGTTTGGCCGCGATTATGTGATACCCAAGCCCTTCGACCCGCGCATGATAGAGTACCTTTGCCCTGCAATTGCAGAGGCCGCCGTTATCTCCGGTGTGGCTCGCAAGCCGATGCCGGAAAAGGATGCCTACAAGGCAGCTCTCAAGGCTCGTGTGGCCAAGGTGCATGAGCGCACCCATTCGCTAGTAGATAGCTACACCAAGTAAGCCTTTACCAGCACTTTTGCTCAGCAATTCCCCGCGTCACTGGATATAGTGCGTGGGGAATTGCTTTTTTTTGAGCCATGACCATGTGAAATACGCATTGACACGCGCTCGTTTCTCTGCTACGCTCGCCTCATGATTTCCCGTAAACACTTGTTGTCCCTTTTTATTGCCGCCTCCTCGCTTCTTCTTGCTCCCGCATGGGCTCAGGATCTCATGCTCGATTCCGCAGAAGAAGCTACCGTAGCAGATGATGCTACCGAGGAGGAGGATACTACAAAAACCAGCAAGAAGAAAAAGAAAGGCAAAAAGGCCAAAAAGAATGCCAAGGGGAAGGATGCGGTGCAAGAGACTGCATCCGGCGCCGTCGCTTCCGCTCTTGAAAATCTGAAAACCCTCAAAGGCAAACCCAACCTGAAGGCTGAATACTACGTCTACATGTGCTCCGCAAGTTGGTGCCGTTTTTGCTGCGAATGTATGCCCGTCGCGGTGGATGAGTACAAGAAAATGAAGCGTTCAAAGCGTGTGGAGTTCATCCTCATCAACGGAGATAAATCGGACAAGGTAGCCAAGGACTACCTCAAGGGGTATAAAGCCAAGTTCCCCTACATCATGTTTGATGAGGTTAAAAACGCCAAGTTTGCTAATTTGCCCGGTAGCAGTGCAGCCATGGGATTCCCCGCCGCTGCCATTGTTGATAAGGATGGCAAAGTTGTAGCTAGTGCCACCGGGGCAGGGAAGGTCAAAGAGCTGCTCAATGATTGGAAAAAGCTTACCTCCAAACGAATAGAAGAGCCGGCAGAGGAGTAATCTCCGGTTTTTATGCCAACTTCTCGCAAAAAATTGCGTACGGACAAGATCCGACCCGGGGCGTCTGATTTGACTTCTGCGCCCCCGCGCGCCTTTGCCTCATCATTTCTTTTCTTCTTCATGCTGGCTGTGTTGTGTGCCGGGGGGTATTTCTATTACGATTACCAGCAGCAGCGCACCCGCCAAGCCAAGGAAATAAGAGCCGCGCGTGCTGAAAAAGCAAACCGCTTGCGCGTGGAAAATGAGCGCAAAAAGAAAGAACTCATAGCCGCAAAGAAAAACGCAGATACTGAACGCGAAAAACAGGCTTCCCGCCATATGGATATGCAAATTGCATCATCCCAAACCGCGCATGCTGAGTCGGATGCCGAGCTGGCCGCGCGCGAAGCCAAAGAACGCGCGTCTATCTTGGCTGCAGAAGAAAGGCAACGCTTGCAGGAAATCGAAGATAGAGCAGACTTCCTCAATCCGTACCGCCACGAGCAGCAGGCGGACGATGATTCTTTGAACCAATCCCCACCTGCTGCCAATGCGGTTGTCGCTGCATTGGAACAGTATGAGGTATTTAATGCCAAGCCCAACGCAAAATCGGATTTTTACATCTACTTGTGCTCTGCCGGCTGGTGCTCCAATTGTGCCAAAATAATGCCGATAGTGCGTGAGGCCGGCAAACAAATGAAGCGAGCCGGTAAGGTAGAGCTCATCCTCATCTCATTTGATAAAAGCTTGGCAGATGCCCGCTCCTATGCCAAGGGAAGTCAGCTCAAAAGCCCCACAGTATGGATTGAAGCTATGCGCCAAAAAGTCTTTCAGCAATTGCCGGGATTCAATGATGATGGTTTTGGCATACCCCATCTGTTTATCGTGGATAAAAATGGCCAACTCGTGACTCGGGGCCATGGTTCCCTCATCAAAGATTGGCGTGCGTTTACATTGGAGCATCATAAACAAGACCATTGATGGAGAGGTCTGTTGCCCCCCGTATCTCTAAAAACAATTTTGCCAATGAGAGACCGATGAGTTGCCCATGCCGGGGGCCGGTTTACCCTATACGATGGCGCTGCTGCTGGTAAAGCTTGAAAAAGGACGCAAAGTGTGCTAAGCTACACTCTGCCGTAGAGTATGAGAGGCCCCCGCGAACGCCAGTACCGAGCTTTGGAACTGCCGGAAATTATTTCCGGCATGCTGGTTCTATTTGTCGTGCTGTGGGAAGCCTGCTTTGAGCCCATGGCTACAGGGGGTGTCGAGCGAGATGCCTTTGTAAAGGGAACGCACTTGGCTCTCTGTGGCCTTGTGTGGTTCAACACAGCAGCCGTTTTCCTCCATTTCCTCACCCACTTGGTACACAAGCGCTGTCCCGGGCGTTTCTTGTGGTTGCAGCTTATCGTAGGTGGTGTGGCCTCGTTTGTATTTTCCGGCGGTGTGTGGAGCTTCCTCCCCACGCAGGCATACTGGGTGAGCTTGCTGCTCAGCCTAGTGTTGGGAGCGTTCTCCTTTGTCAATATTTTAGCCTATGTGCGGGCTCGGCGGCGCTCGCCCGTGCGAGGGCAGGGGGCATGGCCTCCTGCGGTGGTGTTCTTCACCAGCATGGTGGCACTGGTGGTGGTGAGCGCTCTCATCCTCATGACACCCGGTGCAGCGCGTATCCCCATCTCTTATACAGATGCGCTTTTTACCTGCGCCAGCGCCATCTCCATCACCGGTCTTACCTGCATAGATGTCTCTCAAACGCTGGCTCCTTTGGGTAAACTAGTGCTATTATTTGATATTCAGGTAGGGGCTATGGGGGTCATGTCATTCTCCTACTTTGTGTTGCTCATGGTGGGCAAACGTCTCAATATGAGGGATAGCTCCACTATGTCCACCCTGTTGGATCAAGTGGGGGTCAACATCATCCCCTCGCTGCTCAAGGCCGTCTTCTTTGTCACCATCCTGCTGGAGCTGCTGGGTGCGGTGGCACTCTACTTCCTGTGGCTGGGGCACCCGGGTGTACCGCAGGGCAACCTCTGGTTCTTTGCGCTCTTCCACTCCGTATCTGCTTTCTGTAACGCCGGTATCACCCTTTTCCCGGAAAACATGGCACAAGATTGCGTGGCGCATTCCTACGCCGTGCAAAGTGTCATGATGCTGCTGATTCTGGCCGGTACGCTGGGATTCGGCGTCTATCTGGAGGGGCTCACACGCCTGCGCCAGCTTTTTTCCAAAAATCGCACATCGCAGCGCTGGAGCACCCACACCTGGTTGGTCATCCGCGTCTCCATCCTCGTGCTGCTCATTGGCTCCGTAGGCTTGGCGTTGCTGGGTGCCTTTGAACCCTCTGCCCACGCTCGCAGCGCAGATTACAACCTGTGGGAAGGTGCCTGGAATGCCATCGGCCGCTCTGCCGGCTTCAATATCACCGATATTAGCGACTACGGACCCGTCTACCACCTCTACCTCTGCGTGCTTATGTTTATAGGCGGCAACCCCACCGGCACCGGTGGCGGTGTGTATGCCCCCGTATTTGCCCTGTGTGTGCTGGAGGTGCTGCGTGTGCTGCGTGGCCAGCAAGACGTAGAAGTACATAGCCGTCGCATAGCCCGTAACACCGTCGAGCGAGCCATGGCCACCGTGGTGCTTTCCACCTGTTGGATTGTGCTCACCACCATGCTACTGTTGCTCATGGAACCCGCCTTGGCCGATAGCGAAAACGGCATCGTCAAAGTCCTTTTCTTAGAGGTAAGCGCCTACACCACCACCGGCTTCTCGCTCTGCGACCCTGCCGAGCTCTCCGACTGGTCTAAAATGCTCGTGGTACTCAACATGCTTTTTGGCCGCGTCGGCATGTTCACCTTCATGCTCATCTTCATTCGCCAGCGTGATCCTTCCCCCATACGCTACCCGGAAACGCGTCTACCCCTCAATTAACACACTCACCCCCACACCTCACTCATCATGAAATTCGTCATCATCGGCGCCGGACAGTTCGGCCGTGCTTTGGCCCTCTACCTCACCCAGAGCGGCTACGAAGTCACCATCATCGATGCCAAAGAATCCGTCATCACCGAACTCAAAGACAGCGTGGCCTACGCCATGATTGGCGATGCCACCGATATGCGCGTACTGCGCCAGCTCGACCTTGAGGGCGAGGATACCTACGTCATCGTTGCCGTGGGCGAGGTCTTTGAACGCAGCATCCTCATCACCGCTCAGCTCCGCCAAATGGGCGTGAAAAATCTCTACGTCCGCAGCGTCAACGAAATCCACGCCAACGTCCTCAAACTCCTCGGCATTACCGAGCTCTTCCGCGTAGAAGATGTGGCCGCCAAGCAACTTGCCTCACACTTTGTGAACGAAGGCCTCATGCGCTCCCGCAGAATTGATGCCACCCACTCCTTGGCAGACGTGCGCCTGCCGGCCGAATGGGTGGGCGCTACCCTCATGGAGGTAGACCTCCGCAAACGCTACCACCTCAACCTCCTCACCGTGCGCCGTGGTAAAGCCCGCGAGGACTCCGGCGAAGACGTCCTTGCTCAGCCTGAGCAGCCTGTCATCGATACCCCCGAACCCTCCATGCAATTCTTGGAGGGAGATGTCCTCGTCCTCTTCGGTAAAGACGCTGATCTGCAAAGCTTTGTAGACCACTTTGGTCTCTAAAAACCATCCGCTATCCCTCCCCTCTCTCTCATGACTCCTCGCGTCCTCATCCCCGCCCACACCTACGGTGGCTACATATTTGACCTGGATGGCACCCTCGTAGACAGCATGCCCACCCACTACCGTGCCTGGCGCATGGCACTGGCCAACCACGGCTGCCCGCCTCACATCTTCCGCTGGGCGGAGTTCAACGCCCACGGCGGTATGGCTGCTCACGACATCGTGGCCGACCTCAACCGCCAATACGGCCTCAGCATGCCTCACCACGTGGTAGCAGATGAAAAACGCGCCAACTACGCCCACCTCCTGCACACCACCACACTCCCCATCATCCCGGAGACAGTGGACCTTGTGCGCACCCTGCGCAGCCGCAGCATCCCCTGTGCCATTGGCACCGGTAGCGCACTCCCCGGAGCCCTCGCCACCCTCGAATCCGCCGGCATCTCCCACCTGTTCGACATCATCATCACCCCGGACGACGTGCCCCCCGGCCGCGGCAAACCGCAGCCGGATATCTTCCTACTCGCTGCACAGCGCATGGGGGTCTCCCCCACAGAATGCATCGTCTTTGAAGATGCCGAACCCGGCCTCCGCGCCGCCCAAGCTGCCGGCATGGCCTCTGCCCGCGTGGCCCCCGCGCCACCCCCCGCAGAAGAAGACTAAGCAACCCCTGCCATCCCCCCACCACCAATCATTGGCAGACTCAATGTACATTCACCATTGTTCATTGTCCATTCCCCATAGCCCCGCATCTCCGCTTGCACTCCTCCCAGCTCACATCCTGCTGCAGCAAAGAGCCCAGCCAAGCATCCTCCCCAATCTTTGCTGCATTATTGAACGCCGCCGGATTCGTAATCCGCGTGAACAATACACGTTTGATATCCTTCTTCGCAAAAGTCTTGAACCCATAGCCCCCTGCAGCCCCTCCTCCTGCCATATTGGATGACCATACCCGAACTTTCTCCCCCTCATCGCGCACCAAAATCACCAAATGCCCGCGCTCGCTGCGGCCAATCTTATCCGTCCACCAAATCTTCATCACATCTGCCGGGCGAGCCTTTGCCCAATCCGTAAAACTCACCCCCGCCCGCAAACGGTGTACCAACACCGCAAAACCGGGCCCATTCGCATTGGCGCAGCCCCATGGCCCCACACCATCTGCCACCCGCTGTGGCAACAAAGCTTGCCACGCCTTGGCGCTGATACACCGGCGACCATTCCGCGCATCCCACCGGATAAGCCCCGACACCACCGCCGCATACACCGCCCCCGAACAAAACGAAGGCCGCGCCCCGCGCGCATTGAACACAGGCTGCCGCAGCCGCTCATTCCACACAAAAGCCGCTGCCAGCGCATCATGCGCCGCATCCTGCGTGCTATAGCCCCCCGCGCCCCCCTTGTGAATCTCCACAATCGCCTCCTGCAATGCCCGCCACCAATCTGCATACACCTGTTGCTGGGCCGTCAGCGCCGCACCCTGCCGCGCCTTCAGCCCGCGCCCCCGCATCTGCATAGGCGCAGCCGTAGCCACCACTGCGCTACCCATGGCCAGCGCAGCCACCACCATCATCAAATACCTGTGCAACATCCTACCCATCGCCACCCCAGTCTATCCAAACCACCCAGCCCCTTGCAAGAAAAATCTCCGCGCAGCCGCACATTGTGCTTGCACACCCTCGCCAAACACGCTAAAATCCATCCCACATCAATCCTCCCCACCGGGGCATTAGCTCAGTTGGTAGAGCGGTTGCATCGCACGCAACAGGTCAGGGGTTCGAATCCCCTATGCTCCATACAAAAAGGCACCCAATCGGGTGCCTTTTTGCATGGAGCATCACGGGTCTTCTCACCCCACACCGTTGCAGTAAGTATGCCATGGTTCCCATGCCGCAGCGCAGGCAAAGTTGCCGACGGCTGTAAGGCAACTTGGACAAACGCGCAGCGTTTGCCCCGTAGGGGCGAGCCGCCGAGGCGTAGCCGATGGGGCGGCGGCGAGTCAACAGCCCGTCACATACCCCGGTAGGTTACCACACCCAAGCCACCCATTTCGGGTGCCTTTTTGCATGGAGCAATTCCGGGGCTTCTCACCCTGATCTGTTGCGGTAAGTATGCCATGGGTTCCCATGCCGCAGCGCAGGAGAAGACCTTCCGCGTGCTGTCCGAGATGTCTGTCCGATTGCAGACGATTGAGCACCGGATGGAGGTTTACCACAAGCAGCCGCCTCCGGCTCCGCCGCAGTAAGTTCACGCAAGCGGACTCCAAAACGACACCTTGCCGGGTAGGAAGGGCATTCCCGGGAGCAATGGCCCCCAATGGACCCTCCTCCTCTTGGCAAGGTGTTTTTGCGCCTTGTACTCAGGTAAAGAAAAGAGTATGATATCAATGATATAAGATAAGAATCCAAATGCTCTAAAAATAAGCCATTTAGATAAATGCTCAGTTTTAGCAAAGAGGATAGAAAACCGCATTTCTTTTTTCAGGGCTCGCAGTTTAGCCCGCTATGCCTCCCATAGCGGCGACATCGCATTTAAGGAAAATCCAGACTAAATCAGTCCCATCTTTCTCTTGACGATTACCAATTCGGGCAACTAAACGATAATTTAGAAGCCATGGCTCAGGCTTTGTATGACTACTGGTTTGTTCAGTTTGACTTTCCCGATGAGAACGGCAAGCCGTACAAGTCCAGCGGTGGCAAGATGGTGAGGAATGAAATGTTGAAAAGAGAGATCCCGGAGGGGTGGACATGTGTAACGATTCAGGAAATGGCCGATGTTATAGGTGGTTCTACTCCCTACACTCAAGACCCAGACAATTTTTCAAAAGTCAACGAATCTGGGATACCGTGGATTACTCCAAAAGATTTGTCGAAGTCTACTGATTTTTATATTGCTAAGGGAGAAGTTTCTATTACCGAAAAGGGGCGCAAGGAGGCATCTCTCACATATTTACCACCCGGTTCCATATTGTTCTCTTCGCGAGCCCCGATAGGCTATGTAGCGATTGCTGCTGATTATGTAACAACAAATCAGGGATTTAAATCACTTGCACCATTGGAGTCTGAGAGTACTCCCTATCTCTTCTTCCTAATGAAATCGATGGTTTCATATTTTGAACAAGCCGCAGGCATCACTACCTTTAAGGAAATATCGGGCAGTCAGGTTAAAGCTGCCAAAATTGTGCGGCCACCAGTTAGTGTGCTGCAAAAATTCTTTGAAGTCACAGAGCCTATCATGAACAGGAGAAAGGCAACTGAAACGGAAATCAAAGCGTTGACTCAGCAGCGCGACTTCCTCCTGCCTCTGTTGATGAACGGTCAGGTACAGGTCAAGCCGCTAAATTATCGTTTATATCCACTTCTGGTGGCGTGATTCTGTGGGGCTGGTAAAATACCCCAACCATGAAACACAACATCATCAACAACGTACTGGCAGCAGTAGCCCACCTGCCACAAGCTGAGCAGGATACCCTCCGC
>JAFQGD010000011.1 GCA_017398355.1 Akkermansia sp.
CTTGGAAGGCTGGAGCTTTGCCATTAAGCTATACCCGCTTTGCGTGAACTCAGAATACCACATTACGTCTCATTTGCAAGAAGAATTTTTATCCTTGTTAATTTTTTCTTTTTTCTCTTGACATCTGCCCAAGCTTAGCGTAGACTTCGCCCCGCAACAAGCGGGCGTCGTTCAATGGTAGGACGCGTGCTTCCCAAGCATGAGACACGGGTTCGATTCCCGTCGCCCGTACTAAAATCTCCATCACCTTCCTGATGATGGAGATTTTTCTTGCCAAAACGCAAAACATTAAACTTTTCTTAAATTATCACAGATAAACACTTGACACAGGGCGCACGAAATGCTTAACTTCACTTAAGCGTCATCATCACCCGACCCCACGGATACATGAGAACGGAATCGACCTATCGGCAAATGGAGCTGAATCCGCAAATAGCGGATGGGGAAATGCATTCACCGGAGCGAGTGAGAATGCAAATGGAGCAAGCACGCCAGCAGGCAGAATTCTATGAGCAGCAGCGCCAACAATGGGAAACCCAGCGGCGCGAACTTGAGCAAAGCAACGAACAAAAAGCCATGTTCAACGCCAATCTGAATGAGATTGGGATGAAGATACACAACTCTGTAAGGCGCTTAGAGAAGGAGTTGGAATCCATGGATCGCGAGCAGCGTGAGATTGAGCGGGTGTGCGAATGCTTCAAGCGGCATCTTCAAATATTATCAGCCCTCCAGCCACAAAATTGGAGCACAGAAGGCTTTCAGGAGCGTTTACGCGAAGCTCTGCCGAAGTTGGATCGCGCAGAAAACGATTTTCACGAGGCCTACTTAGACGGCCGAAAATACCAGCATACGGATACCTTTCTACACAAGCCGGGCGAAGAAGCGCCGGATCGCATCAGCAGCAAAGTAATAGGCGAACACCTTCTCAAAGGACTAGCTTTTCACTTACCGCTTTTCTTGCTTCTCCTCATCACATGGATGGTGTATTTCCTTGCAACAACTCTTTGAGATTTAACTTAAAACACACATGGCCCGCAACCGCATATCCCGCCAACGCGAATTCGAACTCATGGTGGCAGAAGACCGCATGAGGCGCGAAAGAATACTGGAGAAAGAAGATGCCATGATGGGTCATGGTCGCCACACCTACAACCCGGAGGCATACAACACCCTCGGGCCCAATGAAGAAGTGATAGAAAAACGCCGCAGGCGCAAGCGTGTAACCATGGCCGCACCACGCCCGGCCTCCACCGGGAACATTCTCATGGAAAACATTCTGCTGTTATTACTGCTGGTCGGCTCCATCTACGGTCTCTATCGCCTCAGCATCTACATTCTCAACCAAGCCTGATTTTACCATTATGGAACCAGCACAAATAGACGTTGCTTACATTGCCAAGCTGGCCAAGCTAGAGCTGACAGAGGAAGAAACGAAGAGTTTTTCCCAAGACCTCAACCAAGTACTGGCCTATGTGGCGCAGTTGGAGAAATGGGACACCGGGCAAGTAGAGCCCATGTATCATCCACTGCCCACATTCGATGCACTGCGCGCAGACACCCCCGGCTGCAGCCTGAGCAATGAAGCAGCCCTGAGCAACGCTCCGCAGCAAGAAGACGGCCAATTCCGCGTTCCCAAAGTAGTTGAATCAGCACACTAATTTTCCAGCCATGCTCCCCGGAACCATTTCTTACTGGCGCAAGCAACTCACAGCAGGTAGCATCAGCCCTGCTGAGCTTGTAGAAGAAGTTGCCCGCAACATCGAATCCCGCAACCCGGAAATCAACGCCTACATCTCATGGGATAAAGAAGCCGCCCTTGTGGCCGCTGCCCAGGCAGATTTAAGCGCACCACTGGGTGGCATTCCCATCGCCGTAAAAGACAACATCTGCATGCAGGGCGAGCCCACACGCTGCGCATCCCGCATGCTGGGCAATTTCATCTCCCCGTATGATGCTACGGCCGTCACTCGCCTCAAGCAAGCCGGTGCTATTCCCTTCGGCCGCACCAATATGGATGAATTCGCCATGGGCTCTGCGGGCGAAAACTCCGCCTTCGGCATCACCCGCAACCCGGCCAACCCGGCTCACGTACCCGGTGGTTCCTCTAGTGGCTCAGCTGCCGCAGTAGCCGCAGACATGGCCATAGCAGCCCTTGGGTCCGATACAGGTGGCTCCATCCGCCAGCCGGCATCACACTGTGGTATCGTTGGCATCAAGCCCACCTACGGCCGCATTTCACGCTATGGTTTGGTCGCCTTTGCCTCCTCTTTGGATCAGATTGGACCGCTTACGCGCAATGTGGAAGATGCCGCCACCCTGCTCAACGTCCTTTGTGGGCACGATGCCAAAGACTCCACCAGTGCCCCCGGACTTCCGGCAGAAGACTTTACCGCCGGACTGGGGCAAAGCATAGCCGGTTGCAAAATTGGCTTGCCTAAGGAATATCTCTCCTCCGGCAACGCACCGGAAGTCAGCGCTGCACTGGAACGCGCAGTAGCCACCCTCACAAGTTTGGGTGCCGAAATCCGTGAAATTTCTCTTCCCCACGCAGAGGCAGTCGTCGCTGCCTACTACATCATCGCCTGCGCAGAAGCTTCCTCCAACCTTTCCCGATTCGACGGCATCCGCTACGGGTTCCGTGCAGAAGCTCCCAACGGGCTGGAAGACCTCTACAACCGCAGCCGTGCCCAAGGTTTCGGTTCCGAAGTAAAACGCCGTATCATTTTGGGAACATACGTTCTTTCCAGCGGTTTCTATGATGCCTACTATGCCAAAGCACAGAAGGTGCGCTCCCTCGTCGCAAGCGACTTCACTGCAGCATTCAACGAGGTGGATTTCATCTTGGGCCCGGTAGCCCCCACAGCCGCCCCCAAGCTCAACGATACCGACCTCACTCCGCTGCAGGTCTACCTGTCAGACATCTACACCATTCCCGCCAACTTGGCAGGCCTGCCTGCCATCTCCATCCCCTGTCCGCAAGGGCAAGGGCAGCTTCCCATCGGCATCCAACTGCAAGCCCCGCACTATGCAGAAACGGCACTCCTGCGCGTGGCCTCAGCTCTTGAATCTGCCCTGCAATGAGCAATACTCCCGTCTACATCACCATAGCCGGCTCCGATTGCTCCGCAGGAGCCGGCCTGCAAGCAGACCTCAAAGCCGGCTTTGCCCTAGGGTGCTACCCCCTCACCGCCGTCACCTGCGTTGTCAATGAAATCCCCGGTCTTGTAGACGGCATTGTGCCTATGGAGGCAGATTTTGTAGCTGCCCAGCTGCGGCTTTGCCTATCATCCTTCCCGGTGAAGGCCATCAAAACCGGCATGCTTTATAGCCCGGAAATCGTGCGCGCCGTTGTGGCAGAGCTCAAGCAATTCACCGGAGCCGTCGTGGTGGACCCTGTCATGATTGCCACAGCCGGCGAGGCGCTCATCCTGCAAGAAGCCATTGCCGTGTACGAGCAGGAACTCATCCCCCACACGACACTCCTCACCCCCAATTTGGATGAACTGTCGCGCCTCTGCGGCTGCGAGCCCATACGCACCTTTGCCCGCATGCAAGAGCAAGCCACTGCCCTTTGCGCAAAATACGGCTGCGCCATCCTCGCCAAAGGCGGCCACTTAGAAGGCACCGAATGCATCGACCTGCTCGTGCAACCCGGCGGCAAACAACAAAGCTGGAGCCACCCCCGCACAGAGGGCGTCTCCACCCACGGCACAGGTTGCACCCTTTCCAGTGCCATCACCGCCTACCTCGCACACGGTCTACCACTCGAGCAAGCCGTTGAAAAAGGCCTTACCTACGTCACCAACGCCATCGCCCATTCCCACCGACTCGGCCACATCGACGCCCTCAACCACCACGGGAGATAAAGAGACTTCCCCCGAAAAAGCAAGCTTGGAGCCCTATTCTGCATCCCACCCCAGCTCGCGCAAGGCTTTCTGTGCTTTTTCGTGGCCCCTGTCTGCCGCTTTTTTGTACCAATAATAGGCTTTCTCCGGGTCCTCTTCTACACCATAGCCGTATCTATAGTGGGACACAGCAAGATACTGGCATTCCAAATCACCCTTTCGTGCATATTTAAGGCATAACTTATAACCTTTTTCGTTTTCCCGATAAACTCTCTGGTACGCCTTTTGGGCCGATTTTTTCACCCCTAGCCCCCTTTCATAACAAGCGCCAAGATTACTCTGAACATCCGCATGCCCTTGCTCCGCAGCTTTTTGATACCATTTCACCGCTTCGCCTTCGTTTTTCTCCAGGCCAAGGCTAAAGGCATAGAAAATGCCAAGATTATATTGAGCCTTGGCATACCCCTGCTCCGCAGCCCGGAGAAAACACTTAGCAGCTTGTTCATATTCCTTTTTATCACGATGCTGCAATCCTTGCTTTACCAATTGTTCTGCATCTTGCGTTTTTGGTGAAGAAGCCTCGTCATTTTGCAAAGGAGCATCGGATACAATCGGCGATGGCGGGTTATCCTTTGCGGTGGAGCTCGATTGACTCGCCGTCTCCGTCGGCACCGGTACATTATTGATTTGTTCTAAGTATTTTGCCGCTATCTCGCACCCCTTTTTGGCGGCCACAGAATACCAGAACTGAGCTTCGGAAGGAGGTGCCTCCATTCCCCAGCCATGTTGATGGCAATTTGCCAACACAAACCGGGACTCAGCATCACCCTCTACTGCAGATTGCTTGTATTATTGTAGCACGGACTCTACACCAACTCCGCCCAGCAAAGGGATGGCCCCCAAAAGCCATGCGCGTGCAATGAATAAAGACACGGTCTTATGCTTCCTGCTCAACATTTCTTTCCCTCCTTCAGTACTGATTTTCAAATTTAGGAAACCTGCGGCACATATTCTTGATGTGTTCAAGTCTACATGCCGCAGGCCCCTTAGCACACAAACTTAGATGGGCGGCCCACCGGCCGTCACGCGAGCATTGAATTCATAGTTCTCGCGCTGCATTCGATTGTAGTCTTCTTCATAACTGCTGCCACCGCTATAGCTTCCGGATGAACTACCGGATGATGAGGAGGCGGATTGAAGTCCGGCGGCCAATAAAAGCGCAAAAACACTTATTACAATACCATTCTCCACACAGGTAATGGGGAGGTCTACACACAACGTGAATATCAGCGTTAGAAAAATACCTATTTCTCGCATAACACAGCTATAATACAGCATTGCGTATGCTGATGTGGCTTTTTCTTTTATAATCTATTTATAATGAATGGTCAAATATATCACGAAGCAGGGACATAATTTGCGAAACAGCTGTCCCTGTTGCTTCTTTGAGCTAGATGATATACGTTCAGTGTGTGTCCAATGCATCAAAAACAGGCGTTTTTTGGCTTGCATCAGCATACGCAATGCACACGAATACAATGAAAGGAAAGAACATGAAAACAGCGAAAAAATTGATAACAGAATTACCATTAAACATGAATGACATAGCACGATTAGCATTAGAAGCGGCAGAGGGGCTGGGGAGAGCACGGTGGGGAAGCTTGGGGCGGGAGGAGATGATGCGGCTATTGAGACGAGTGGTTCAGGAAGGAGTGCGCGTGGTGGAAGAAAGTGAAGCGACGGTGAGCTTTGAGGTAGCTGCATGGGCAAGTGTGGAATCGCGCGCGGGGCGGCGTCCGAGCACAAGGCGAGACTTGCGGCATTTTGTGCGGAGGATGCTGCGGGTGGAAGGCATAGCGGGAAAAGCGCTGCGCGGGATAGGGAGCGGGGAATGCCGGAAGCTGCTACAGGAAGCGTTTGAGGGGAGCGCTCATAGCTACCGCAAGGGAAGAGCCATCTTGCATAGTATTTTCCGCTATGGGATGCAGCAGGGGTGGTGCAGCGTCAATCCGGTGGATAGTTTTGATGCACCGGCCGTGCAAGAGCGGGAAATCCCCCCCCTGACATTGGAAGAAGTGCGGCGGCTGGAGCAGGCCACCAAGCAGCCGGCGCATCGGGCCATGCGTTGGTCCGTGCATTTATTGCTGTATTGTGGGTTGCGTCCGCAAGAGGTGCAGCGTCTGCAAGCACAAGACATACACACAGACGAACGCTGTGTGGTAGTGCGGTCCCGCGTCAGCAAAACAGGCGGTGGGCGCGTGGTACCGCTGCGGTGTCTGAAAAAGCTGGCAGGTATAGAGCCACAAATACCGCGTAATTGGCAGAATCGTTGGCGCGCATTGCGGCGAGCCGCCGGTTTTACCCACAGCACCTGGCTGCCGGATGTATGCCGGCATACATTTGCCAGCTACCATGCTGCTTATTTCAAGAATTTACCGGAATTACAATGGGAAATGGGGCACCGGGATTGCAGTCTGCTGCGCACTCGCTATGTATCCCCCATTGGGGGAAGAAAGGCGAAGCTCTTTTGGGTATGACAAGGGATGGCGGCTTAGCACTTGGGCGCAGGTTTGGGTTGCTGCTGGGTGATGCAATGGATAGCCCCGCCCTCCAGCACGAGGCGGCGGGCATCAATGCCTAACACGCGGCGGCCGGGGAAACACTCCCGCAGGATGCCAAGAGCGCGGTCATCTTCTTTTTCCTGCATAAAGATGGGTACAATAACGGCTCCATTGCAAATCAGGAAATTGGCATAGCTAGCGGGCAGCTGTTCCAAGCGCCAATCTTTGGCTACAAGCGGCTTGGGCATGGGGAGTGGCACTATCTCCACACGGCTACCCTGCGGTGTGCGCAGGTCTTGCAGGCGCTCATTATTCTCTGCCAACACGCGGTAGTGGGGGGAGTGTGCATCTGCTTCTGTGATAGATACCACAGCCTCGGCATTCACAAAGCGCACCATATCATCAATGTGGCCGTCCGTATCATCCCCTTCAATCCCCAGCCCCAACCAGAACACGCTGCGAGTGCCGAGCATGCGGTGCAGCTCCGCTTCAATTTCCGCGCGGCTCATGCCGGGGTTGCGGTTGGGGTTGAGCAAAACCGCCTCGGTGGTCAGCAATAGGCCTTGACCATTGCCTTCAATGGCACCGCCCTCCAATATCATCTTGCTGCTCAGGGCGGGCAGTTGCAAAGCCCCGGCAATGCGCTGCGGGATGGCGTTGTCTGCATCCCAAGGAGCAAATTTACCGCCCCAGGCATTGAAGGTCCAATCCGCAATCTGCATACCGCCATCTTCCCGGTGTACGAAGATGGGGCCGTGGTCTCGGCACCACACATCATTGGTCGGGTGGTCATACAAGTGGTAATTCTGCACCCCACGCGCTATCAAATGGCGTTCTATCATGGGGTGCAACGCGGCAGCGGCGTTGATGCGCACCTCAGCCTCTGTGGCAATGGCAGAGGCGAGCCCGGCGTATATACCCATAAGCTCCTGCAAACCGCCCTGCCACAAATCCTCGCGGTGGGGCCAAGAAATCCACACAGCCTCCATGGGCTCCCATTCTGCGGGCCAGCGCAGAGCCGCACCTTGCATTGGTTCACTCATCTCCTAAAAGTTCCTCGATTTCCACTAAAAAGGGTTCTATGAGCAATTCCTCCATAGGGGGCAAGTGGTCGAACTGCTCTCGCGTATCGCCCTCTTGCTTGCCAAACACACCCACTTCTATCAGGTTATACACCAAATCACCTACATCTGAGCTGTTGTTCACCCCCCAAAAGGCCAGCACTTCGCGCGCCATGGTGCCATACTGTTCCAGCGCATACGCGCAGGTGCCCAAGTAGAGTTCTTGGGCATCCAAATGCTTGCCTTTTTTCTCCGTGGGCTGCTGCTCCATCGTAAAATCCAAGGCTTGGCGCATAAAGTCGTACGCATCCGGTGCGTACTCCGGATGGCGACTCATGATAACACGGATTGCGTCTGCGAAATTCGTCGACATAAAACTTACTGTTAATAACCAACGCGGCTGGGAGAAAGATTTTCCGGGATAGAGACATTGCCTTTTTCCGCATCACTCCACTTGAATTCCATGTTCCAGCGGGCACGGTTGCCATTTATAGCAATGAAATACAAATCCAAGCGCTGTACATCGCTGCGCAGTTCATTGAGTTCCTTTCGCGGAATGGTAACAGAGACAGGGCGGAAGCCATCCCAGCGCTCTTCCCCCACCGTTGTACAAAAGGCAACGGCATCATAATCCTTATTCACTTGGTAAGGGGGATCTTGCACATACACGTTGATGTTGGTGAAAGCGCCTTTGCACATGAATTGAAGCTTCATGCCCCCATCTTCATAGCTCAGTTTTGCCTCCCTCACCTCCGGTACGGGCAAGCCATCCGAATAAAATGTCGTCTTATCTCCCGCTACGGCAAACGGCTCCGAGCGATCCAACACCGCACACGATGCGGGAGTCAGGTACGTAGGCTTCAGCCCAAAGGTATAATTGCCCGCATTCATCAAGGGTTCACCATACATGGCGTTCATTGAAGCCGGCGCATTATTGTGCGGTAAATTCAAGCCATGGCCCAGCTCATGCGCAAAGCCACCATACCATTTGGTCAGCAAGCGCCCCTCGGGCGTATCCTTACCCAAATGCTTGATATCAAAATCAGCATAATCCAAAGCAAAGCAATTCACCCCATAGCCATAGAAAGGCACACCCCCCGGGTTCTTATCATTGTACTGTGCATTGTAGAATGTGGGCATGATGATAAAACTATGGTGGCTTCGTTTCTTATCCGGGTGAGCCGCAAAATAAGCCTTTACTTCCTCCAGCGTCTTGCTCGGTCCTTTATCATAGCCGTACTCAGCTGCCGGCAATTTACCGCGCAAGACCGTGATTTCCACCTCCCCATTCTCCTTCATAGGCAGACCAAAGGAACGCCGGCCAAAACCATTGCGCTCCATCTCCTTCCCATAAAACTGCTGCAAATACAACAGCAATTCACTCAAGCGTCGCTCATACCCGGGCACTACCTCGGCATCCGTCCCCAAAAAGTATATCACGTTCAATTGGTGCTCGCTTTCCTCCAGCTTCACAGAATTTGCTAACAAAGCTTTTGCCTCTGCCGAAAAATGCGCCGGCACCTCTGCTTCTACGGGCATACCCAGCAGCATACCCAGCATCACTGTCATACTTGCTATACGTTTCATGGCCGCGCATACTATCACACAATCCTCACAGCGTCAAGCTCAATGCTAACAACTCCAGGGCAGACGCATTAGAAATTTCGTGTCATGACCTTATGGCACAAACATACGGTGTGAATTTAGGCTTATGAAGTTAACGCAAATTTCTTACCACGTTGCATTTAGATGCGTTTTGTGTTATAATGCAGAAATGTATATTCTTATTGA
>JAFQGD010000012.1 GCA_017398355.1 Akkermansia sp.
ATAGATACAGCAGCGGACATCATCGTGGGCAAAAATGCGGTCTTGGACGTGACGAACGCCAACATCAATTTGTCCAAGAGCTCTTGCAACGTGGATGTGGAGACGGGAGGAGCCTTGAAGATGAACGGTGGTATGCTGTATGCGTATGATGGTACCGCGGCAGCAACGGGCTCAACGGTGAATCTTCAGAACGTGGAGGTAACGGGAACTGTCGTGTCCAATGGTTCTTTAACTGCCACAAACTGTACCTTTAATACCCGTGTGGATTGTAACGGTACGACCGTGTTGACTGATAATACCTTTGCTTCTTGTTTGCGCATTGTGGATATTTCTCAGGTGACGGCCAGCGGCAACAAGTTCACAGGGCAGGAAACGGTGAGATTGGTGGATTTCTCCGGCAGTACCGCGGTTGCCATTGCTCTGGTAACTCAGGCTACAGATGAAAATGCAAGCATTGGTTTTTGGGGGAATTTGGGAGATTGCACCTTTGTGAAAACTCCGGATATGTTGTCCGGCGGGTACATGGCTGTCGACGAAGTTACCGTGACAACCAACGCAACGGTGGAATTGGAAGCGGGCGCTACTTGGAATTTGAATGGTAACAATTTGTATGTGCAAGGTTCCTTGCGCGCGGAAAATGAAGAAGAGACAATTGTTTTGTATCACGAGGGATCAGGAGATAGGATTTATGTGAGGGACGGAGGCGAGATAGAATTGGTGAACTCATCGATTATAGTAGTCGATACATCTAATTATATACGAGGCACTCTCCAAGTAGACGCAGGTGGTAGCTTCTCTCAGTCCGGAGCTAAGATGACTCTTGACACATTGAATGTGTATGGAACGTGTGAAATTTCTCATGCTCGAAATCACGTTTACGACCGAAATGTGTATAATGGCGGCCGTTTCGTTGCTAATGATTCTGAAATCCGTTTTGGTACTTACATATATTCCGGCGGCTCGGTGGAAATATCCGATTCAACAATGGTTCGCTATGAAGAATTGGATGATTCCGTTATTGAAGTGGAAAACAATGGCACGCTTATCCTGAAAAACACAGATATGAGAGGAGGTGAAATCTACCTCTATTCTAAGTCTGTTTCTGAAATCACAGGCGTGACAGGTTGCTCCTACCTGTATATCGATGGGCGCGTGAGCTCAGCTGATATCTCTGCAAATAACTTTGAGAACACAGTCATCGAACTCGATAACTTATCTTCATCCGGTACAATCAATCTTTCCGGTAACTACTGGGGGACTACCGATATGGATGAAATTACGTCCCGTATCATTGGGTATGATGCTAACCGTGTGATTATCAATAATGTGCTGTTGGTTGATCCCACAGTTTCCTTTACTTTGTTGAAGACATCATTGAATGAAAAAGGATTGGAAGGCCAAGATTTTACCTCCATCGATTTGTTCATGGGGCATCCGGTGGATGCGGATAGCGTGACGGCAAATTCCATCAAGTTGTACAATGGTGCGGGGAATGAATTGAAGATTGATTCGTTCAGCGTGGATGGGAAGGTTATCACGGTGAATTTCGGTGGCCATTTGGAGGAAGGAAATTATAAACTGGTGGTGGGCGAAGGTATTCGCAACATTGCCGGAGAAGATATCGTGCTGCCGGAATCGAAAATCGAACTGAACTGGGAGGTGGATTTGGTGCCTCCCCGTATTTTGGAAGTATCGCCCACCGGTGTGATGGAGAAGGCTGTGAGTTACATAGATATCCAATTCTCTGAAGCGGTGGATATGGATACCTTGAAGACGGATGTTTTCGTGTACGACAAAGATGAGGATTTGACCATCGTTTCCATCGAGGAGCTGGGTGATAATCGTTACCGTTTCCACTTTGCTGAAGCGGTGGATTCAGGTGCCTACACGATTTATGTTGGACCGGGGGTGAAGGATATCCATGGAAATGGCTTGGAGCAAAATAACAATGGCATTTTTGGCGAAGGTGCTGATTTTTACGAGGGTACATTCAAATTCAAGGATATCGTACTTTCTGTCACATCGGCAGAGGTGATCGGCGAAGCAGTCAGTGGCGGCAATCTGCTTGTTTCGTGGAAAGGTTGTAACGAAACGGGTAAGGCCGTGGCTTCTGCGTGGACGGATCGCGTCTACCTCTCGCGCGATGCAGTGTGGGATATTGATGACGTCCTGTTAGGGGAAGTAGCCCATGCCGATGGCCTAGCTCCCGGGGCCTCATACGAAGGCGAGTTGTCGCTTACGCTTCCCGGCTTGGAGGTTGGCAATTATCACATCCTGGTACGTTCAGACTTGGAGGGCCGGGAACTGGAAGAGGGCGCAGCAGCTGATTGGGTGCAGAACCTCAAGGCGGTGCCCATCGAAGTGGATGTCCCCTTGCTGAAAGTGGGGACCTCTGTCCGAGATCAGGTTTCTTCTGCAGACAAACAGGATTGTTTCCGTATCAGCTCGGCAGATGCCTTGGTGAAGGTGCTGAACATGGCAAATGTGACCAAGGGGCAGCAATTGGATGTCTACATTTCATACGGAGACGCTGCCACTGCGGAAAATTATGACGTATACAAGAGGGTATCAAGCAGAGGGAGTGCGATTCGTTTGGTCCCCGATGCTTCGGGGCGCGATATTTATGTCATGGTGCGCAGCCGATCCGGCGAGAAAGTTGATTATACCTTGGCGCTGCAAGAAGTCCCCATGGATATTACCGATGTGACGGCTCAGAGCCTGAGTGTAGTCTCCGCCGGTGTGTTTGATATCTATGGTACCAACCTTAAACAGGGTACTGAGGTGTCATTTATCGATTCCAAGGGAAATGTATACCCCCCTGATTCTGTGGAGTATCTCTCCAATGAACGTATCCGCGTGAATTTTGTCACCGGGCGTCTTCCTTCCGGCAGACTGGACGTGCGCGTGAACAATGGTAATCAATCTTTCACATCGGAAGATGCTGTTACCTTGTCTTCGCAGGGGGGCGCTCATATTGTCTTTACGATTGAAGGTGCTGATAAGCAAGGTTATCATGTCGTGTCCCAGTATACTATTAAATACGAAAATGTGGGCTACGAGGCCATGGAGGCACCCTTGGTTACTTTCACTATTTCTCAAAAGGGCGAATATCGTGCCTTCCTTACATTCGATGAAAGTATTGTAACCAAGGGATTTTGGACATCAACCGAGCCGGAAGGGTTCACCCACAGCGTATCTTTCTTGGCAACCAGCGGTAATTCCGGCCAGCTTCTGCCCACCGGTGGGGAGTATGTAAAACTAGATTATTATTACGACAAAGTGATTAGCTCCGTCTCTCTTGCTGAGGCATTCGATAGTGGGGTAACTCAGGTAGAGCTGCTGCCGCAGGATGAGGTGCGTGGTTTGGATGAATCCAAGACTGTTTACTACACCGGTTGGCAGCAACCTTGGGATTTCTCTTATCCCCCCTTCCAGTTGGAACTTTCTTACGTTACCGCGGAGGATACTACTCCCTTGAATTGGTCTGACATTGTACCGTCAATAGGGGGAAGTGCGGAGACGGCTGCTCTGGTCAAGGCGTATTTGATAGAGCATGCTGGAACAACGTGGGGCGATTATATTAAAATGCTGAATGCTAAGATGAAGCATTTGGACTCCTTGGGCATTGGTACACAGGAAGTTGATACATATGATGTTGTTGAATCTATGGTGTCTCAGGCTCAGGGGAAAGTCTCTCCTCTGTCTGCGCTTGCATCTACTGTCGATATCGCAACTCAAACAACTGGCCTGTCTCTTGCTGTAAGCCGAACGTACGCAAATGACATCGTATCTCATGAGAAGAGTAGTGTTTTTGGTCATGGCTGGACACATAATTGGGACATTTCTCTTCAGGTCTCCGAGTCTGGTGATATTGGTGTGAATGTGGCAGGTGTCACTATTTTGTTCCAACCTGACTTCACCGGTGGATACGTCTGTACAGCAGGTGATGGGTACTCGCTGAAGAAAAATCGTAATGGGTCATATAAGTTAACCATTGGCAAGGGAAGCGGTGATTTGGTCTATGATTTTTCCGAATCAGGTGAATTGGCCAAAATTTCTGATGCTAACGGGAACAATATTACCAGCACCTATGATTTGAACGGACGCCTAATTCGTTTGACTCATTCCAATGGTGAGTGGATTTCTTATGAGTATAATCAAGATGGATATGTCAGCAAGTTAACTGCCTCCAATGGAACGATAATGCAGTATGCATACGAAAATGGGAATCTTGTATCTTGTACTGACCTGCTGGGGGATACTGTGGGTTATTCCTATAGCTCAAGTATGGCTCACTACCTCACGGGCATTCTGGGTAAGACGGGTATTGACCAGGTATTTACCTATGGAGATGATGGTTTGTTGACTAATTCGGAATATCAATTGGCTTCATCTTTGGAAAAGCGCGGGCAATTGACCTTACAGTATGACGTGAATGGAGCAGTCACAGTGACTGACCAATATGGTGCATCTTCCACTTACTATTATGACCTTTCTGGCCGTGTAGTGAAGGCATTGGATATGAATGGTAATGCTTTGTATTATACCTATAATACAGATGGTCAACTTGTTTCTCAGAAAGATCAGGCTGGTCATGTGACAACATATACCTACGATGATTATGGTAATGTGTCTTCTGTAACCAATGCTTTGGGACAGACAATTCGCTATGTTTATACAAAGAGTGGTTTGTTGAGCAGTATTACAGACGCTAACGGTAACGAAATCCGCTACAGCTATGATGATAAGGGGCAAGCAACGTCGATTACATACGCCGATGGCTCCCGCGAAACTTGGACGTATGATGCTGTCGGTAATGTTGCCAGTTGGACGAGTCGCGCCGGTAAGACGCTGCAGATGAGCTATGATGCCAAGGGGAACTTGCTGAGCAAGACTGTGGAGGATGAAGGAACAACCAACTTTACCTATGATAATATGGGGCACATGCTCAGCAGCACTGATAGCGGTGGTACCACAACGTGGACTTACGATGAACGCTATCGCATGACTAAGGTGCAGTACCCGGATGGACACAGCCTCAGCTATACCTACGATGCCAATGACCGCATCGCTTCCATGGCGGACGATGCCGGTCACATCACCAACTACAGTTACAATGCTTGGGGGGATCTCACGTTGGTGACTGATGGAGATGGTGAAACGGTGGCCGCTTACGAGTATGACAAGGGTGGCCGCTTGGTTCACGAAATGAAGGGCAATGGAACATCTACGGCGTATTCTTATACCTTATCGGGTAACACAGAGTCAATCACACACTATGATGCCGATGGTGAAGAAACAAGCTTCTTCCGCTATGAGTACAACGAGGTGGGCTTGCGCACCGCGATGACGACAGAAGAGGGCAAATGGACATACGGCTATGATGCCATTGGTCAGCTGGTGCAGGCTGATTTTGTGCCCGTGGCCGGTAGTGATATGCCGGAACAGCACATTACCTACGAATATGATGCCGCAGGTAACCGCACCCGCACGGAGGCAAATGGTGTGGAAACACTCTATACCAACAATGAATTGAACCAGACCACCGCAGCGGGTGATACGCAGTATGAGTATGATGCTGCGGGTAATCTCATCCGCAAGGTGGATGAAACCGGCGTCACCTCGTATGAATGGAGCGTGGAAGGCCGTCTGTTGAGCATGATCACCGCTACGGGTGATGTGTATAATTACACATACAATGCGGCAGGTGAGCGAGTGTCTACTAGTGTAAATGGTGCGGTAACCACCTACGTCTATGATGGTTCGGGGAATGTGGTGACAGAGTATGGTGCTGAAGGAAACAGCAAGTATTACCAATATGGTAACGGTCTCATTGGGGTTGATGATGCTTTGAATGGTAAGTATTGGTATGGAGGTGATTCCCAAGGTTCCGTTACTGGTATAACTGACGCTTCGGGAAATCTCATCGCTACTTACTCGTATGATCCCTTCGGTTCAACGCTTAGTAGCACGGGAAGTTTGGATAATGTGCAAACATGGCTAGGCTTGCTCGGTCTCGTTTCAGATGATTCAGGTCTCACCTACGTGAGAGCCCGTTATTATGATGCTCAGATGGGAAAATTCATTTCTTCAGACCCTGCCGGCATAAGTGGTGGATTAAACTTATATGCCTACTGTTTGAACCAGCCTGTATCTTTGTCTGACTCGACGGGCTTTGCTCCCGTTAGCGAGATTGCAAGAAAGATTATTACCGGCAGTACGGCATGTGCCTCTAATACTCCTTATAAAACACGTTTGGCTTATGAAATGTTGGATTCCGGTGTTGGCTATATTGTCGATGGTTCGATGTCTGCTCTTCATGGTGAACATACATCACCTGATTATGTGTCGGATTGGAATCAAATGAGAGGTCTGGCTGGTATATCTAATGATGCTGCTTCTCTTGGGGCATACGTTCAGCGAATAAGAGCAAAAAATTATGTGGGGGCGACAAGAATAATGAAAGAGGCGAATAAGGCAATAGCCGTGGCTGGTAATGTTTCGACTGCGTTGGCTGTGTCGGATCTTATTCACGATTCAATTATTTTGGCTCGTACCGGAGATTACAGAGATATGTCAGGCCTTGCTCAGTTATCAGGCACCGTTGTTGATTGGGCTGTAACGAATTTGATGGATTGGGTGTCCAAAGACGAGCGCGAAGCTCGCGAGAAAGCCTTCCAAGAGGCATTACGCAAGATAGCAGATGAGAACAAGATGTGTCTTAAGGGGCAAAATCTTGGTTCCTTCGATCCGAATGACCTGCTTGGGCCGGAAGGGTATGGGGAAGAGAATTTCGTGACAGATGGGCGCGAAATGTCATACACTCTGCGCTTTGAGAACAAGGCAGAAGCGCCGGCACCTGCAAGATGGGTACGCTTGTACACCACCTTTGATGAAGATTATGACTTGGAGACATTTACACTTGATTCCATCTATTTGGCCGGCAATCTGATAACGCTGGAAGAGGGGCAGGATAGTTTGAACAAGAAGGTGGAAATGACCTTCAATGGGCAGACCCTGATGGTGGATATAGCCGTGAATTTGGATTATGAGACACGCGAGCTGAGTGCATCGTTCATGGCGGTGGATCCGGAGAGCGGGTTCATGCTGCAGGATTTGACCACAGGCATCCTGTATCCGAATGATGAAAATGGGCGAGGGGAAGGCTACATTACCTACACCATCGAATCAAAGGCGGGCCTGAGTACCGGAACGAAACTGAACAACGTGGCCGATATCTACTTTGACTTCAACGATGTGATACCGACTCCCGAACTCAATTATACGATTGACTCGACCGGGCCGACCTCTCGCATGGTGAGCGCCGTAGAGACGAAGCGCGATGGAAAACTGACGCTGACATGGAGCGGAGACGATGGCGCGGGGGCCGGCGTGGCGTATTACGCGGTGTATGTATCTCAGAACGGGGGCGAGTACACCCTGTGGCAGATGTTTGACGGCAGCACGACAACAGCAGACTTCACGGGCGAGCGCAACACTCGCTACGACTTCTATGTGCGAGCCATGGATAATGTTGGCTTTGTGGAAGCGGAAAAAAATGCAGCGGAAATCAGCTCCGATATGCCTGTGCTGAATGGTAAGGACCCGATGAACAACAGCGTGGCCGGAGCGGACGCATTGAGCCTGAATGTTCCCGTGACGAACTGGGTGGGCAAAGCTGATGCCTTGGATAACTACAGCATCAAGGCCACCGGAGCCGGGAGCTATGCTGTCAGCATCAATGCTGCGGATATAGACTCCGGCTTGCTGCTGAGTGTGGGGACGATGAATGCTGCCGGGGACTTTGTGGTGGAGGAGAGCTTGCTCATCAACCCGCACTCTGCGGTGCATGCGCTGGGTGGGGTAAACATGCAGGCGGGAGAGCAGTACTACATCTGTGTGCAGGCGCAGGATGCCACGGCGGAGACGGAGTATGAACTATGCGTGGTGGGCGATGTGGTGGAAATAGGCCAAATCACCGCCAACAACAGAGTGGAAAAAGCCACCAAGCTGAAAGAGACGACAAGCGGCAGCAGCTCGCCCCTTGCCGGCTGGGTGGGCGCAGGAGATGCGCTGGATTTCTACCGCCTGGAGATGGCGCAAGCGGGTCGCCTGAGCATCAACCTGAGCGGGCTGGAGCAAAACGCGAAGCTGCGCGTGTACCAAGAGCGCGCCGACGGCGAGCTGACGCAGAAGCTGAGCACCACCGCCAAGGCAAGCAGCGGCTTGGACCGCACGCTCTCCCTTACCGCCGGCACGTATTTCATCGAGGTGGCAGCCTACGACAAGGGCGCCGGGCTGTACAACTCTACCTATGCTTTGGAGCTGGAAAAGGAAGATAAAAGCGGCACCAAGCACTACACCCTTGCGAATGGATAATGCACCCACCGCCGCACCTGCGAAGCTTGGGGCTTGCCTACGATAAAAAGCAACGCATACTGCGGGGAACCCACCCCGCAGTGGTTGTGAGGCATCAGCCCCGGGCGGGGGCTGCTTGCAGCATGTGCAGCAGCTCCGGCAGGGAAGATGCGCGGTAGGCGGCGCGGGAAAGATTGGCTGCAGCGGTCATGCGGTTGGGGACAGCGCAGCAGGGGATGGCTGCGTTTTGTGCGGCAATGGTTCCGTTTTCCGAGTCTTCGATGATGAGGCATTCCTGCGCCGGGAGTTGCAGGCATGCTTGGGCGGCGAAAAAGAGCGCCGGATTGGGTTTGACGGCGTAGCCGTCTGTGCGGCAAAAGACCCCGGCAAAGCGATGGTAGATGCCGAGTTTTTCCAGCCAGCCGGCCACCCAGCGACGGGAAGAGGATGAAGCCACGGTCATGGCAATGTCCTGGGCATCGCACCAGTCCATCAGCTCTGCTGCACCTGGCATGAGGCCGCTGCGCTCCAAATCTGCTTCGAGCCTAGCTTGGCGGGCAGGTGTTTCCACCGTCCAATCAAATGTTTTGCCGGTGAGTTTTTCGAGATGCGCGCCCGGGTCCCAGTGGGAATAGCCCGCGCCAAGGCAGGGGGAATAGGTGGCGATGGAGAGAGTTTGACCCTCTCGGGCATAGAGCTCGACCCAAGAGTTGTAGATGGCCACTTCTGTATCAACCAGCACGCCATCAAAGTCGAAAATGATTCCTCGGGGGCGTATCATCATGGTTTCCCTGCGAGCTTGGCTTGTACCCATTCACGGAAGGTGCGGTGTGCCAGATTTTTGCGGAAAAGATAGATGGCGATGAACAGGTAGAGGACATTGGGTATCCACGCGCTTATCCATGCTTGTATCAACCCCGCTTCACCCAAAGCGGGGAATACGCGGTAGAGGAAGAGCATAAATGCTGCAAGTATGACGGCTATGCCGATTCCTTTCATGGTGCCTCGGCGTTGGAAAGTGATGGCGCTGGGTACTGCCAGCAGCACAAGCACCAAGCAGGAGAAGATGCGTGCAATGCGCACATGCCATTCTGTGCGCTTGCGGAAACGATCCTCACGTGTGCCTGCGCCGGAGGATATGTATTCGTAGAGGGCGGAGGTCCCCATGGCATCTATGCGGCCGTTTGTACCGGGGCTGATGATTTGGTAGGGCTTTTCGGCAAAATCGCAGACAAGTTGTTCGTGGTAAACATCGTCCTTGGGCTTCTGCCCGGCTCGTGCCAGTTCTCGGATGTAGACTTTATTGAGTGTCCAGGTGGATTCTTTTTTGTTCCAAACGGCAGAATCTGCGGAATACTGGAGAATGAGCTTGCCTCGGGTGTCTTTGTCGAATTGCTCGATGATGAGCTGCCGCATAGGCGCCCCGGGGTTTTCCATGGTTGCCGGTTTTTCGATACGCCAGATACGGGCAGAGGAATCACTACGGTATACGATGGGGGGGGCCGAGCCGTCTGGCCTGCGCTCTTGTTTCAGAATCATTTGGCGGTACAATGACCCGCTGGGAGCCCAGTGGAAGCCGAAAATACCGTAGATGACAGCTACGAGGGAAGCCAAGAAGAAGATGGGCCAACATATACGCAGTAGGGAGCGCCCGGATTGGAGCATCCCCGTGATTTCGCAGGTGCCGGAAAGTTTGCTGAGGCACCAGAGGGTGCCCATGAGGAGGGTGTAGGGCAAAATTTGATACAGGAACATGGGCAACTGCGAGCCGTAGAAGCGTAGAGCTTGAACCACCGGGTCGTCAAAACGGGAGCGGAAGCGCTCCATGTTATCCGTAAAGTCTGCCAAGATGTAGATGAGCAGCAGGATGAGCGTACACATCAGGAAATAGTTGATGTAGTTGCGGCTCATGTAGCGATCCATCGTCCCCATAAATGCGTAGACGAGGGCTCCTATGAAGGGAACAAAGCAGAGCAGGGCAAGGAAAATGGGGCGGCAAAGCTGCTCTACCGGATAGGTTTCGGGCATCCCCGGCACTTCCCATTCCATTTGAGCCAACTCGCCGGGCACTAGGTACATGGCTAGCAGGGCTCCAATTGCCAGCAGGATGATGGCCGGCATGGTTCTCTGTATCAGTTCTTTCACGTCAGGTAGTTTTCGTTGGTTTTGTCCGGAGGGGGAGAGAAAGGTGCGCTTTTAGCAGCCGGTAGCCAAACGCTCTGCTAAGAATTCGGCTTCCGATATATTGCGGTCGAGTATGGCTTGCTGAGCAGCGGCTATATCGTAAGCCACGCGGCGCATGGTAATGGTGTGGGTGTCTGTGTCGAAGATGGTGTAGCATGCGCGGGGGTCGTGGTCACGAGGTTGGCCTACAGAACCCACGTTGATGAAGTATTTTAGCCCGGCCTGCATGGTATACTGCATGCTGCCGTGTTCGTAGAGCGGCCCCATGGCATCAGAATCTTCTACGGCATGTCTGCCATCCCAGATGAACACCTTGGGGATGTGGGTGTGGCCATGAAAGGCTATGGCCGGAAATTGTTTGGCAAAATTGGCAGCTGCATCACTCGCATTGATGATGTAGTGCCATGCTTGGGGTTTTTCCATGCTTGAATGAACGATTCCGTATGTGCAGGCACGGGAATGGCGGATGATGCGCATGTAGGGGAGGGATGATAGCCAACTCAGCTGATCTTTCCGAAGCTGAGAACGAGTCCAGTCCATGGCTAGCCTAGCCATCGGATTCATCATTGTCTTGTTGCATGATACGACTTCTTCATCGTGGTTCCCCTTGATGACGTGGCCGTTTAAGCTTCTTATAAGATCGAGACACTCAGAAGGATAAGCGTTGTAACCCACCACGTCTCCCAAGCACACAACTTCCGTGCATTGCTGCTCCTGGTAATCCTTCATTACCGCGCGCAATGCGTCTAAGTTTGCGTGTATATCGCTGATGATAGCCGTTCTTGGCATAGCAACTTAGTTTCTTATAGCACACAAGGAGGCTCTTTACAAGAATAAATCGCGTTTTCTGGGGCTTTTCATTTAAGGTTTTTAAATGTCAAGCAAACGAAACTGCCCGTTGCGCAGAAAATACGCAACGGGCGGAGTTTTGGTTACGAGGGGTATGGAAGATTAACGGGCTTCTGTTTCGGTGTTGATACCTTCCATCACAATCACCTCAAAGGGTTTGATGGTGAAATTGATGGGGGTGTTCACATCGACCGCGGTATCGGTGATACCCTCAAGGATACGCTGGTCCGCAAAAGAATTTTTGAGTTGGATATGGCCTTGCCAAGAGGGTGGCACATCCATCACCTCGCGTAAGGTGGTGCTGAGTGTTTTTTCGGTGGCAGAAGAGTTGCGCAGGGTAAGGGTGCATTTAGACTTGTTCCAAGCGGCCCAGCCGTAGATGCTTCCATCCTGGCCATCCCAAGGATTACCACCCACCCAGTGAATGTCTGCGAGGACATCTGCATTGCGACGAATCCACTTGATGCAGGAGGCCAATTCATCCCACAGGCGCCCGTTTTCCTGATTCATGAGGTCGCGGTCCACATAGAGCTCCACGAGGGATGAGCCACAGCCGAAAGCCGCACGCATTTCTTTGATGCAGTTGGCTGGTTCTTTGCTCATGACGCGGGGGGGGCCGTTCTTAGTGATGATGAGACCATGGGTCATGATGGAGTTGATAGGCATGAGCGGGGAGCCTTGCACGAACACCTCGTGGACGAGACGGTCACGATAGGTAATCCAGCGGTCGCGGGGGTCGCCCACCTTGCCGGCACGGTCAAAATCATCGCGCTGACGCCAGACGGCATCGGAGTGCAATAACCAGAAGGGGCTGGCCCAAGTGCCTACAGTAGTGTTTATGTAGAGGTCGGGGCGTGCTTTGCGCAGGGCCGCCAAGACGTTGAGGATACCCTCGGCATCTTCTTCGTTTGCGGGGCCCTTGGCGTGGTATTTGGCAGAGATGCCATCGAACTTGAAGTAGCGCATGTCGTAATCTCGCACCATTTGGGAGCAGCGGCCCACGAACGCATCGAAGTATTCCTTATTGGAAAGCTGGAAGTTGTCAATCTTGTTGTTGGGGTGGGTTTTGTTCCAGAAGCCCAAGCGCATTCTCTTCGCTGCACCATAGCCGCCAACGGGACCCAACCAAGTGCCGATGCCGGCTTTCTGTTTGGTCGCTTGTTTGTTGATGTTTGTGAACCCGCGGGGGAATCCGGAGTGGAAGCCCCACAGGCTATTGAAATCATCCCAACCATCATCAAGAACGAAAGCATCGATGCTGACTTTGCGTTTGAGGAACATTTCCTTTTCCCAAGCTTTGATGACTTTCAGACTCTTGGGCTCGCTGTGACGATTGGCCGCATTGGGCGAATTGTTGCAGGTGATGCCGATTTCGTACCAGTCATTATGGTGAATGAATGGACGATAAGGGACAGGACGCTCGCGTTCAATATAGGCGAGCAGGGAGCGGCGCTGCTGCTCCGGAGCAAAGAAACCAACAACGGAAGAGACTTTCCACTGGCTCCCCTTGCTCAATGCTGCTTTGCGCACCCAAGTGCCACGCACCAGATTTTCGGGAGTGCCCGCTGCTTCTTCTTCCTGAGGGATGGAAACCGGTATAGAGAAAGTAATGGCTCCGCTGCTTGTGATGGATTCGGTCTTCGTTTCCACCCAATAGCGCAGGTGGTATACACCCGGAGCCGGCACGTTGATGCGGTATTCATTGTTGACCATGCGGGTGCCGACATGAGCCTTGTGTATATCTTCACTGAGTACCTTGCCGGAATCGGTAGTGAGCTGTACACCCAGAATATTCAACTTGTGGGTACCGCTCTTGTATTGGAAGCGAATCTTGCATTCGCCCGCTTGGTCGAATTGAGCTTCGCCTTCTGCCACTTTGAGGTAGCGCGCAATGGGACCTACTTTTTCGGAATAGGCATGGCCGTATTTCTTTTCGAAGGATTCCGGTTCCAAAAACACATCACCAAACGATGCCGGCACCCATGATGTAGGAGTCCAAGTTGTTTCCACAGCGGAGCCAGTGTTGCCTACGCTCATGACGGACATAGGAGTTTCCAACCCGGCAAAGACAAGGTCGTTGTGTACCAAGGTGCCATGTGTTGTGTTGCCGGAGATGACTGTCTCACCATGCGGAGAGAAGTGATATTGCATTGGCACCAAGTCTTTGAAATACGTATCTTTGGAGGCCTTGATGGTAAACTCTTGTCGCAGGTAGTGAGAGCCATCGCGGAGCTCTGCTTCCCATTCAACCGTCACGCCGCTTTGTACATCAGAGAAAGTGGCGCGTAGGGCCTTGCCCGGGATACCGGAAGCGTATTTAACGCTTTTATCATCAGCCGTAAGATTTGTTGCGCGCAGGTTTTTAACCGTCATGCTGCCGGAGGTTAACTGAGAGCCATCTTTCAAGTTGATGGTGAAGATATCGGTGTTTCCATCCAATACCTGCTCTCCGCTGGCTGTCTTCATGCCATCAAAGATGAGCCCATTGCCACTAGTTTTAAATTCAGCAGAAAAGAGCTTATTTCCGATCGTTGCGTGGGTGCCGGTGGTGGAGGCTGCAGCTGCATCGGGGGCAGTTCCGGGGAATACAACCTGTGCTGTCAGCGTACAGGCCGTAGCTGTTATCATTCCTAAAGTGAGAAAAAACGTTCGCATAAGTGCAAACATTCTATCATGAATAAAACCCATATCAAGCACAAAACATGGGGCTATAGGAAAGAAGATAGGCAAAATCGCGCGCGTGACGCGTTTATGGCTTGCTTGCGGTGCCGAGCGTGTTTTAATGGTAAGCGATATGAGTACCATTTACGACCAAATTACAGAAGGCATGAAGACGGCCATGCGTGCAAAAGATACCGTGGCATTGAGCGCCCTGCGTGGGCTTAAGACAGCATTGCAGAATGCGCAGGTGGCCAAGGGAAGTGTGCATGAGCAACTGCCTGAAAATGAAGCGCAGAATGTGGTGCGCAAACAAATGAAGCAACGTGAAGATTCTATCCGCATGTATACGGAGGCAGGGCGCCCCGAACTTGTGGAAAAAGAACAGGCAGAAATGGCGGTATTGGCCGCTTTTCTTCCCGCTGAGATGACGGAGGCGGAAATCCTGCCCTTGTTGGAAGCCGTGATGGCCGAACTGGGAGCCACGACAAAGAAGGATATGGGCCGCGTCATGAAAGAAATGCAAGCTCGCACAGAAGGGCGTGCCCCCGGTAAGCTTCTTTCTGCACTTGTTGCATCCCGCCTTTCCTGAGCCATGTTTTGTGCCGTCATTGTAGCGGCCGGTAGTTCTCGCCGAGCCGGGTTTGATAAATTGGCTGCTCCGCTGGGGGGGGAGCCTGTGTTGCTGCACAGCATACGTTCATTTGCGGAGGCCGGGTGTGCAGCAATCGTGGTCGTCTGCCCGGAGGAACGCTGGAATACTGTTGGTTTGCAGACCGCGCACTACGAAGTGCCTGTGATGCGGGTGGATGGCGGAGCTGAGCGCCAGGATTCCGTACGAGCCGGCTTGCTTGCGCTGCCTGCCGAAACTCGCTGGGTTGCCGTGCATGATGGGGCTCGCCCCCTTATCACATCTGCCGGTATTCGTGCCTGTTTGACTGCAGCTCAGGGGAGCGGCGCAGCCGCCTGTGCACACCCGGTGGTAGATACACTCAAGCGGGCAAATGCAGAAGGCTTTTCTCTGCCGGAGCGTGTGAGCCGAGATTGTTTGTGGGGGATGGAAACCCCACAGATATTTGATTACGCCTTGTTGCTGCGGGCCTATGCCTGCGTGGCAGAGCAGGGGCTGTGTGTGACGGATGAAGTATCTGCTGTAGAAGCAGTGGGGGTTCCAACTCGCTTGGTGCAGGTGGGTCCCAACCTTAAAATAACGCACCCCGGCGATTTGGAGTTGGCGGAGCTCTTGCAGCGCCATTTGTCATGAACTGGCGGGGGCAGGGTGTGTTGGTTATCGGTGCCGGCTTTCTTGGTTCTGCACTAGCAGTAGCTTTGCGCTCTGCCGGAGCAGCCGTGCTCACGATAGACCACACGGCCCTTGCTGATTTGAGCGCCGATGCGGCAGATGCACGTGCTTTGTCTGCGGGGATTGGGCGTGTAGTGCCTAAGGTGGCATTTTGCTGCCTTTCTACCCGTGGGGGAGATGCCACAGCATATCACCGTTGCTATGTGCAGAGTTTGCAAGCATTGCTTTCTGTAGCACCTGCGGTGTGCCCTGTCTTTTGTTCATCTGTCTCGCTCTATCCGGATACATGCGGTGAAGCGGTGGATGAATGCACACCCTTACAACATCCAAATGCCCGCCAAGAGGTGCTGCTGCAAGCAGAGAAGCTTGCGCTGATGGCCGGAGGGTGTGTTGCTCGATTGGCTCCTTTGTACGGCCATGGGCGTTGTGAGTTACTGCGGAGGCATCTTGCCGGTGAGCCTCGCTTGCCCGGAGCGCCGGGGCGTTGGCTCAACTACCTGCATGTTGATGATGCGGTGCGCTCCCTGTTGGATATTGCTGCTTCTGGAAACGGCGGCATCTACAACTTGTGCAGTGAGTCTTTCACCTGCACCGAGGCTTATGCGCTGATGGAGCAGTTGACCGGCAAGGCAACTGCGGCAGAAAGCGCTGCCGCAACTGTGAGGGGGAGCGCCAACCGGCTCATCACCAGTTGCCGTTTCCGGATGCCGAATCCGCACCGTTTCCGAGATTTTGTGCTTGCAGAGTTGCAACACCCCACCTTGTGACCTGATGCGTACGGATTATTACCAGCTGCTGGATGTGGCGGAAAATGCTACGCAGGAGGATATCAAGCTTGCGTATCGTCGCCAAGCCAAGCGTTATCACCCAGATCGGAACCCCGGAGATGAGGCTGCGGAAGAACGCTTCCTCCTTGTGGCTGAGGCTTACCGCACCCTTGGAGATGCCGCGGAACGATACCAGTATGATGGCTGGCTGGAAAAGCAACGCCGCTACAGCTCCGCACCGGAGCTGGCCAGTATGCCCCATCATACCCGCGTTTCTGTTCGCCACGCCTATGCCCGGCGCGAGGAACGACGGAGACGCCGGGAAGAACGCTCGGCCTATAGACGCCCCCGTCGCATGCCTCAAGGGGTATTACACCGCCACGCATCCAAGCTTTCTCCTATTCATTATCTCATTTTTTATTTGATATGTCTCGCGATTTTTGTGCCGTGGTTCTTTCGCTATTTGAATATGGACGCGCCGGAACCTGCAAGCAAGCAACCTCGGCATGAGTTGCCACCGGGCGTATCACCCTTGGATGAAGAAACCCAGCGTGTTAACTTGGCTCGTTTCACCGAGCGGATTCTGGCAGATGCCCATAGGGGGGATGCCGCTGCTCAGTATCGTTATGGGACCATGCTTTTTCATGGTTACGGTGGCATGCCTCAGAATCGAGAGGCTGCCATTGTGTGGTGGCGAAAGGCCGCAGAGCAGGGCTTCCGCCCGGCACAGCTGGCCCTCAAATCCGTGAAAGCCCAATAAGTATGCAATTTTGCCGAAATGCTGCTTGCAATGCGTGGGTTTGCGTGCTAGAGTAAGCGCCGATGCTCTTTGAGAGAGAACCTTTGACACCGGAGGGCCGCTTCCAGGTGCTGTCATCGCTATTCAACCGAGTGGCGACGAAGTCTGCGCCCTCTCCGGTAAAAGGGCATGTGCCCCAGACGGTTCTGGAGGCATACGGCGACCTTAATTCACATATCCGTTACATTCTGGAATCTGCCGGTCGGCACGCCCCGGATCGTGCGGCTCATGCGCGCTTGCGCAAGATTGAGAAGCTGCTGGATGAGCTGCCGGATAGCATTGTGCAGACTCTGCCGGCCGGACCTCAAGAGAATTGGCTATTGCTGTACCGCCGGCTTGTGGCACTCTACGAATTATTGGATGAACCGGAAGTGGGCATGGATGCAGAAGAATTCGCATCAGTGGTGCAGAAGATGGTACAGCTGGCAGGTGCAGTGGCACAGGAATCTGCTGTCGAGGTGGATGCTTCTTCCATGTTTACGCTGCTGCTTATGCAGATTCATTTGCATCGGTATTCGCCTCGAAAAAAACGCCCCGCCCGTCGCCGCAAAACGGGAAAGAACAAACGCTGATATATCTTACAATGCAATTAGACAAAAAGAAATTAGACACAGCTAAAACGCTGTTTGATTCCTCCCGCAAGGGAGATGTGTGGACCCCCCGCAACGTTATTCTTGCGGCAATAGCTCTCTTGTATTTTGTTTCTCCGGTTGATTTGGTGCCCGATTGGGCCTTCCCCCTTGTTGGGTGGCTGGATGATGCCGGGATTATTGCTGCCGTGGTGTGTTGGATTTTGACGCATCGCGGAAAACCCCAAAACAAGACCTGATTGTTGGAGAAGAAGCCTTTTATCTCTCTTGCAAGCATGGTAAAATGCCCCCATGAACAGGAGTTGTTGCGTTTTGCTCTCATTTCTCTTCCTTGTAGGATGTGAGCGGGAGAAACGGGCAGATGAGCCCCGCACGCCGGATGAAATGTATGCCCGCGTGCAAGCTTTGCTCAAGCCCAATGTGGAGGGTGAATCCTCAGACTTTGCCGGGGCGATGCAATGGCTCCGCACGGCGGCAGAGGCCGGGCATTTGCAGGCGCAAACAGACCTTGGCGGTATTTATTTACAGGGAGGCAAGGGGGTGGAAGCCAATCATCAGGAGGCGTTTCGTTGGTTCAGCAAAGCTGCGGAGCAGGGAAGCAATGAAGCTCGTGTGTATCTTGGCTCTATGCTTGCCACGGGGCAGGGGTGTACCAAGGATGTATCCCAAGCGATGGTTCACTTGCGCAAGGCCGCAGATACGGGCCTCCCGGAAGCCCAATACCGCTTGGCTATGCTTTTGCTGCAAGCAGAGAATAGTACCACTTATTCTGAGCCCTTGGAGTTGCTCTCCCGCGCAGCTGCCGGTAAGAGCTTGCATACAGCAGCCTTGGCGGCGCGCGCTTTGGGCAATATATATGCCAAAGGGCATGCCGGAGTTGCTCCCGATATGAACAAAGCTGCTGCATGGTACAAGCAAGCAGCCCGCGGTGGGGATGCTCGTTCGCAGCTCGTCTATGCGCTCATGCTTTTGGAAGGTGAAGGTGTACCCCAAGATAAGCAGCAGGGGATGGCTATGCTGAGAATGGCTGCAGGTCAGGATTACCCCCAGGCCATTGCTTTGCTCATTAACCTCTTGCGAAATGGAGAAGATGCTGCCAAGCACGAGGCCGAAGCCGCTGCGTGGGATGCTCGGCTCGAATCCCTTCGCAAAAAATAATGCCTCGTGTCGGCATTCTTACTCTATGGTGCTATGTAAGAATATAGGCTAATAGGGAATGAAAATCAGGAAAAGCCACCCTCATGACGAATAATGATTTTTTTGTATTGGACAAGCGGGGATGGGGTGTCTATAATGTTGGCATCAGATGCTAAACCGTGGATTCAGAGCACAAGAAAGCCTGGCTCGCTATTGGGCGGAGCAGGCTGTTGAGCTGTGCAATGATATTGACGATGAGACGCTAGAGGAGAATATAGCGCCGGTATATGCAGCGATTGGCTCTTTGAAAAAAGACCGCCGAATCATCGTGATTGGTGGGGAGAAATGCGGTAAATCCACCTTGCTTTCCATGGTGGCATCGGCTCCGTTGATTGCGAAAGTTCCCTTGAAGCGCCAATATGTGTGCTGGCGCTACCGCAGTGCAGACGGCGATGCAACATGCTCACGCTTTTTGCCGTATGAGCATCTTTCCGGGTTAGAATTGGTGGATACCATGTCGTGTGGTGATCCGCAGGTGGCCGATACGGTGCGCCAATTGATGCATGGAGCAGATGTCATTATCGCCGTGTTGGATGGCCGCAGCTATGCGCAATCCCCCGTGTGGGATGTACTGTCCTCGCTGCCCGAAAAAGGGGCTGGCGAGTGCTTGCTTGCTGTCACCTATACGGATAAAATGGCAGCAGATGCGGCAGTAAAACTGAAAGAGACGCTGCGTGAGTTTTGCCGTGGCAAGTTGGGGAGTACATTGCCCCTATATTTTGTGAGCCCGACCTCGGCACAGGCCTGCGAGGTGTTTTCAGAGCGCGTGCAAGAGGCGTTGCGCATGCCCAACGGTGTGCGTGCCGCTATCCGCAATGTGTTGGACAAAGGGGTGGATTTGGTGCGAAAGCAAGGGCGCGTACTCAATGCGCGCGCAGCGGTGGGCCGAACGGATAGCGGATTCTTGGCCGGCATTGAGCAGGAAATAGATAATTTCCTATCCCACCAGATGCTGGGGGTGAAGCAGCGATGCGATGAGTATGTGGCATCTGCCTCCTATACCTTGCCTCTGCTTCTTAGCAGCATACGCCGAACATTGGGCTGGACTCTCTCTCCGGTTGTATTGATGCGTCTGGAACAGCTCGGTGCCGGTACGGAAAACTGTTTCTACCGATTGATTCTTGATGAAGTGTTGCGCTTGCAACAGGAATCTGATCAGCAGTTTGTTCTTTCTTGCTCCGGTCATTGGAAGAGTGTACGCCCACGTATGAAAAAAACGCTGGAATGTGAGATTGGGGATTTCCCCACCGAATCATTGGACCGCGAGCTGGAGGAACTGCGTATTCGCATGGGGAGAGAGTTGTATGAGCCATTTAAGGCGGCTCGCTTGCGCAACAAAATGGCCGTGTTGTACAATAAACGTATCGGGTGGATGCGTGTGTGCGTTGGGTTTGTGTGCCTGTTCCTTTTTGTAGCCGGTATTCTGGGTTTCATTGGGCAGGATATGCCGGCTATTTGCTGCGTGGGGCTTGCTGCCTTGGTGTGGTTGCTGGGTTCTTTGGCGCATCTTCTATCATCTAGCCGGATACGGCGGGAGGTGCAGGCGCTGGCTGTTTCTATGGAAGGTGCCTTGCGCAGCGCTATTTCTGCTTCAGTAGAGACTTTGGTGATTTCTCGTGTGGCGGCCTATCGCCGTCTCTATACGGCTCCTCGCCACAAAGTAGCACAGCAGGAGGCGATGCTAGAGCCTCTGCAGAACCGATACAGTACTATCAATATTCAGCTCAACTCGGTGTTCCCCCGTATTTGATATTTGAAAAGGATGGACGACCTCTTCACACCGCATGGGCGAAGTGCCGATAGTGAGACACCGCAGCCTAATGCCATGTCTGCCATGCCGCTAGCGGCGCGCATGCGCCCCGAGTGTTTGGAAGAAGTGGCAGGGCAGCAGCATCTTTTGGCCCCCGGTAAATTGCTCCGTCGAGCCATTGAAACCGACCGTTTCTCCTCGCTTATTTTTTACGGCCCGCCCGGGGTGGGCAAAACATCGCTTGCCTACGTCATTGCAAGGCAGACAAGTTCATATTTTGTGATGCTCAATGGCGTGGAATCGAATGTGAGCGATATCCGCGATAAAATAGCTGAGGCAAAGGCGCGGCAGAATCTGCATGGGCAGCGCACCATTTTGTTTGTGGATGAGCTTCACCGTTTCAACAAAGCTCAACAAGATGTGTTGCTGCCACACATTGAGCGCGGTACTGTTCGTTTTATTGGTGCGACGACGGAGAATCCCTACTTCGCCATCAATTCAGCCATGCTTTCTCGCTCCCAAGTGTTTCCCTTGGAGCCTGTGAGTGATGAAGATATTGTGGCTCTGTTGCACCGTGCCTTGCTGGATGAAACCCGTGGTTTGGGGAGTTTGTCCGTAGATGTATCAGAGGATGCCCTGGCGCATTTGGCTCTAAAGGCAGATGGTGATGCGCGTAAAGCCCTGACAGCTTTGGAAGTAGCCGTGCTGTCCACCCCGGCCGGGGAAGATGGCACGGTGCGTGTAGGGTTGGCTGAGGCCGAAGAATCTATCCAGAAAAAGGCAGTCAAATACGACCGTGCGGGGGATGGCCACTACGATACTATTTCCGCATTCATCAAGTCCATGCGCGGGAGTGACCCGGATGCTGCTCTCTACTGGCTTGCTTTTATGCTCAATGCAGGGGAGGACATTCGCTTTATTGCTCGCCGCTTGGTCATTTGCGCCAGTGAGGATGTGGGGCTGGCCGATTCCAATGCGTTGCGTGTGGCGATGGCTGCTGCGCAGGCGGCGGAAATGTTGGGCATGCCGGAGGCTCGCATTCCCCTAGCACACGCTACGGTTTATATTGCCACGGCTCCCAAGAGCAATTCTGCTTATGCAGCTATCAATTCAGCTTTGCAGGATGTGAGGGAAGGAAAGACACTGGCCGTTCCGGATCACCTGGCTACACCTACGCGCAAAAAACTGGCGCGATTGCGTGGCGTTGCAGAAGAGGCAACCCAGTACAAGTATGCTCATGATTTTGGGGAGGAGCATTATGTCCCGCAAGCCTATTTACCGGAGGGGCGGGTCTATTACCACCCTACGACCAACGGGATGGAACTCCGCATCACTGAGCGCATGGAATATCTGCGCAAGTTAAGGGAGCCGCAGGGCGAATAAGACAAAAACTAACTACGTTTATCGTCTCCTGCGTTTCTTTTGTTGACCGTTCTCCGCTTTGTTTCCCTTTATCTCCTTGTCTTCCTTTTCTGATTTTTCAGCGGGAATGACGGTAGGATTGATGCGTTGGATGACATTGATGCTGTGTGCTTTCATTCCTGTCAGCTGGGCGTGTTCCAAAATGATGGCTAAGCGCTCCATCTGCTCTTTGATTTCATACACCTGCATCGTGACGGATGTACCGTTCTCTAGTGTCAGCAGAATCTTCCATTCCTTGGGACGGAAAATTTCACGAATGGCCGGTATCTCTGTCAGGTCGTAAGCGTTGGCTGCCGCTATCAGCTCGCGTATCGGCCTGCATTTTTCTTCCGGTATGCGTTCTCCTTCTTTTAATTCACGAACATCGGTCAACTGGAGATACCAAGTGGGTACTCCCATGAAGTTCTTGTGGTACTCTGCATTGACCGGAAATAGTACCCCTTTCGGATCCATGAAAAGACGCGTGCGTCGGCCTGTGCTTGCACCACTTTCCATTTCTACAAACACGATGGGAATGCGTTCATCTATCTCAATGTACAAGGTATCCGGCAACTCTGCCCGTATGATTGCAGAATCAATACCGGGGATGGCTTCCAGCTTTTCTTGCATGCCGGAAGCATCAAGTGTCGCCATGTTGACAGCTCCCTCTATACCCAAAATTTTAAGAGCTTGCTCCTTGGAAATGAGACCACGCCGGGATTTGTAGCTGATTTTTTCGATGTTGAGACTATAGGCCTTCTCGATAGCATAATCCACGCCACGCCAGATACCATATAGAATGGGCAGGGCGCAGATGAGGATGATGACGTAGTGCTGTAGCCTGCGTACGCCGCGACGCAGGGCTATCATACTGAAAATGCGGTCTTTAAAAGACAGAGCCCGCTCGAGCAGACGGACATTTGTCTTCTGCTCGGAACGGAATCTGTTTTGCTGCTTCATTGGGAGCGGGTCCTTTAGCCGCGGGGCTGGTTCAGGGAAATTTCTGCAATTTGGGTGCAGAGTTCACCAAATGAAATGCCCACAGCCTTGGCCGCTTTGGGGAAAAGGGAAGCACTTGTCATGCCGGGAATGGTGTTGATTTCCAACACGTATGGCTTGCCATCTGCCGTCAGCAGTACGTCAACACGGCCGTAAACCTCTACGCTTAGAGCATTGTATGCGGCTAATGCGGCCTCTTGCACAGCTTTTGTTTCCTCCGGGCTAATATCTGCCGGGCAAATATAGTCCGAGCCTGCCCCCCCATACAGAGAGGGGTACTTATTGTTCATATCATAGAAACCGGAGCGGGGGCAAATGTGGATGACGGGCAGCGCCTTGCCGTTGAAGATGGCTACAGTCAGCTCCTTACCTTCAATGAACTCTTCCACCAGCAAATCCTTGCCGTATTTACCGGCTTCTGCTACTGCAGGAGCCAATTCCTCGGCTGTTTTTACGATTTGCACACCCACCGAGGACCCCTCGCACGGGGGCTTGATAACACAAGGAACCGGAATGGTGGGCATTTGCTCTGCGGTGATAACCTCACTCGCCGGGGTCGGTACACCGGCTGCTACAAAAGCTTCCTTGGTGAGCACTTTATCAAAGCACTTGCGGCTCGTTTCGGAGCCGGCTCCGGTGTAGGGTAATCCCAGCTTTTCCAGATAACTCTGCAAGCCACCGTCTTCACCATAAGTGCCGTGAATGATATTGTAGCAAAGCTCGGTTCCGGCAGGAATTTCCGGGGATTCAGAGTCCACTACCACGGGGGTAACTCGCGTGAAACCTTCTTGTTGCAGCGCTTCCAATACGGCCTTGCCGGAGGTGATAGAGACCTCCCTTTCTGACCCGGGACCTCCCATCAACAAAGCAATGGCGGTATCTTTCGTAAGTGTTTTCATGATGATAATGATGTATGATGAGTTATCAGAATTCGGCTTCGCGATCTCCTACAACCTGCACCTCGGTTTTGAGGGTGATGCCACGTTCCTCCTTCGCTTTATTGCGGATATAGTCAATCAACTCTGTCACATCCGTTGCTTTGGCTTTGCCCAGATTGACGATGAAGTTGGCATGCTTGGTAGAAACTTGAGCCCTGCCAATCGTGTATCCCTTGAGCCCCAATTCATCAATAAGCTTGCCGGCCGGTATTTCCTCCGGGTTGACAAAGGTACACCCGGCACTGGGTTCCTGTGGCTGGCAGGCTTTGCGCATTTCCCGGTTTTTCTCCGTGTTGGTTTCTATTTCCTTGGGGTCACCGGGAGTTCCGCTAAATGTGGCCTGCATGACCAAGTTGTGCTCAAAGTCCGGGATGAGGCGGTAGCGGGCAGGGCGCATGCTTTCTTTTTCGAATTCTACCATATCGCCGTCATCATTGAGGGCAACGGCAGAGCGGAATACACTCCACATATCACCACCCATGGCTCCTGCGTTTTGGCGCAAGCTGCCACCCACATAGCCGGGGATGCCATCCATCCATTCAAAACCGCTGATGCCGTTTTGCGCTGCAAACGCAGCCAATTTCTTGAGCTTGATGCCGGCACCGGCTATGATGTATTTGCCCCGTATTTCAAGCTTTTGGAAATCGCCTGCTACCGGGTGGATGACTGCGCCGCGGATGCCGCCTTCGCGCACGATGAGGTTGGAGCCACGGCCCACGATGTGTACGGGAATGCTACGATCCTTGAAGAAGTTGACAACCGCCTGCATCTTTTCGAAGGTATCCGGTTCAATCCAGTATTGGGCTTCGCCCCCCACACCGCAGGTGGTGTGCTTGCTCATGGGCTCATACAGACGGCAGGTGAAATCATTGCCGCATTCCTGTTGCATTTCTGCCAAAACGCGTAAATCAGCAGCAATCTTTTTGCCTGCTTCATGCACGTTGCCTGCCCCTAGGGTGATGAACAAATCCCCGGGGCGCAGGATATTGCCCACCTTGTGGTGTGCTAATTGCAGATTCGGCAAGAATTCTGCATCCACAGGACCATTCTCTTGCACGGCATCTACAATGGTCTGTCCGCTGATGCCCGGGATGGGCGGCTCGCTGGCAGGGTACACATCTGCAACGTAGAGTTTGTCTACGTTTTGCAGCACGCGCCCGAAATCATCGCGCAAAAGCTGGGTGCGGGTGTAACGGTGCGGTTGGAAAAGCACAATCAGTCGCTCAGGCTTGAGGCTCTGCGCGGTTTGAAGAGTTGCAGCAATTTCCGTGGGGTGGTGGCCATAATCGTCCACAATGCGGTAATCTCGGGAAAGGTATTTGGTCTCAAAACGACGACGAGCGCCGGCAAAGCTGACGAGTCCGCGGGTAATGCTTGCAAAATCGCAGCCCAGTTCCAAAGCCAAAGCCGTAGCGGCCAAGGAGTTCAGGACGTTATGCCGCCCGGGGATACCTAATTCAACACGCCCCAGGGGTACACCCTTGTGATTGATGGTATAGAGCGTGCGACCACGTTTTACCGTCATATCCGTAGCTGTATAATCCGCATCTTGCCAGCCGTAGGATATAGTATTGGGGTATTGAGAACATACATCTGCCGCACCGGCATCACTCTTGCAGTAGATGAGCTTGCCGCGTGTCTGTTTGCACAGGCGGTGGAATACGCTCTTAATGTGGTCCAAATCGCGGTAGAAGTCCAAATGTTCGGCTTCCACGTTGAGGATGATGCTATGCTCCGGGATGTAGTTGACAAGCGTGCCATCGCTTTCATCACCTTCTGCAACCAAGTATTCGCTATCCTCCGTCCAGTGCGCATTTGCGCCCAACACAGGGATTTCCGCACCTACATAGTGGCAGGGGCGCATGCGCCCTTCGCGCAGGAGGTGTGCGCTCATGGCAGATGTTGTCGTCTTACCATGTGTGCCGGCCACAACGACACCTTTTTTGTTGTTGAGGATGGCTGCTAAACATTCGGCACGGCGCAGGCACAGACAGCCGTTTTTGCGGGCTGCCGCCAAGGCTACGTTCTCCTCGCGAATAGCGCTGGAGTATATGACGACTTCTGCATCTTTCACGGAATCTGCGCTGTGGGGGCATGAGAAGACAAGCCCGCCTTGCTGCAAGCGCTCCGTTTCATCGCTCGTAACACGGTCACATCCGCTCACTCTGTGCCCCATTTCCAACAGCATACGTGCAAGCCCACTCATGCCTGCACCTGCTACACCAATCAGATGAATGCGTACGGGGTTATCCCGGTCCAGAAGCCTTTTGCGTAACTGTTCAATCATAATACCTGAGCGCGATTATACACAAAACCCCCTTGCTGCGCAAGACTAATGCAAAAAGACACAGGGCAAAGGTGGCTTTTTTCCAAACTTTGCCCTGTATCGGGGTGAATTTTGTACTTCGTTTTACTTTTTCTTACTGTTGCTCTTTTTGGGAGCCTTTGCGGAAGATTCTTTCTTTTCTTTGGGCGCAGCTTTACGAGTGCGGGGTGCTTTTTTGGGGGCTACCGGTTCCACAACTTCCGGTTTCGCATTTTCAAATTCAATACGGTTGTTATCAGCATTTCTCTTTGCCAGAGAGACGGTGCCAGCCTGTAAATCGCCTCGCAAGATGGCTTCGGCAATGGGGTCTTCCAGCATGCGTTCAATGGCTCGGCGCATGGGGCGTGCACCGTATTGCGGGTCGTAGCCTTTATCCACCAGCAGGCTTATCACTTCCGGGGAAAGCTCTAGCTGTATTTGTTTATCAGCCAATCGCTTGATGAGTTTGCGAGCTTCCAGTTGCACAATATGCTCCAAATCACGCCGCTCAAGCATACGGAATACAATCAGCTCATCAAAGCGGTTGATGAATTCCGGACGGAAATGCTGTTTGGCTGCTTCAGATATACGCTCCTTCATAGTGTCGTAGTCCGCTTCATCAGAGCTGGCGGCACCAAAGCCCAGCTTTCCTTGGCGGGAAGCCAAACTGGCCCCTACGTTGGAGGTGAGAATGATGATGGTGTTGCTGAAGCTTACCTTGCGTCCCATCGAATCAGTCATGTTGCCCTCTTCCAAGATTTGGAGCAGCAGGTTCATGACATCCGGGTGAGCCTTTTCCACTTCATCGAAAAGGATGACAGCGTAGGGTCTGCGGCGCACTTGCTCCGTGAGCTGCCCGCCTTCATCATGCCCCACATAACCTGGGGGGGACCCGATAAGTCGGCTGGTGCTGAATTTTTCCATGTACTCACTCATATCCACCTGAATGAGCGCATCTGCCGTTCCGAACATGATTTCTGCCAAATTGCGGGCCAAGTAGGTCTTGCCCACCCCCGTGGGGCCCATGAACAGAAACGAGCCAATAGGACGGCGAGGGTCTTTGATATCTGCGCGGCTGCGGCGTAGGGCTCGGGAGATGGCAGAGCAGGCTTCATCTTGGCCTATGACCTTGCTCTTGAGTTCCTCTTCCATGCGCAGGAGCTTTTCCGTTTCTTTCTCCTCCATGCGGGAGAGGGGGATGCCTGTCCATTTGGAGAGTACTGCCATGATATCTTCTTCATCCACATCTGCGTATGAGGCGTTCATGGACTCTTTCCAGCTGGTGAGCTTTTGTTGTAAGTCGTTGTTCAGGGCATTCATTTCATCCCGAAGACGGGCGGCTTGTTCAAAATCCTGCCGGCTGATGGCTTCGCGCTTTGCTGCATCCAGTTCGCTGTGCTTTTGCTGGCTTGATTTGATGTCTGCCGGGCGAGTCATGCGAGCAATACACAGGCGGGAGCCGGCTTCGTCCATCACATCGATGGCTTTATCCGGCAGGAATCGGCCGGAAAGGTAGCGCTTGGATAAGCTTGCCGCGGCTTCCAGTGCTTTTTCTGTGTAGCGCACGTGGTGGTGTTCCTCATACCGTGGCGCTATACCCTTGAGAATGAGTAGGGTTTCTTCTACCGATGGCTCACCCACCTGAACTTGCTGGAACCGGCGTTCGAAAGCTGCATCCTTTTCAATATGCTTGCGGTATTCGTTGATTGTTGTGGCCCCGATAGCTTGCAACTCGCCACGAGAGAGGGCAGGTTTGATGATGTTGGATGCATCCATCGTGCCTTCTGCAGAACCGGCCCCGATGAGCGTGTGCATTTCATCAATGAAGAGGATGATGTTTTTCTCCTCACTGATTTCATCCATGATGGCTTTAAGTCGTTCCTCAAATTGCCCTCGGTACTTGGTACCCGCCACCATGAGCGCCAAATCCAGAGAGATGATTTTTTTACCGATGAGAAACTCCGGCACATCACCGCTTACAATCATTTGCGCAAGCCCTTCAACAATAGCCGTTTTGCCAACGCCGGCTTCCCCCAAGAGAACGGGGTTGTTCTTGGTGCGGCGGCACAGGATTTGCATGACTCGCTCAATTTCTTTGCGCCGACCTATGACCGGATCTAATTCTCCATTAGCTGCTTTTTGGGTCAGGTCGCGTCCAAAGGCTTTGAGCGCCGGGGTCTTGCTGCGCTCTTGTCGATCTGCATTTCTATCGGTTTTGCCGGAGTGAAGGAATGCATTGGCATCATCTTCCTCCTCTTCCGGGCGGAACCCACCACCACCATTCGTGGGGGCGTCATCCCGCTCATCTCCGGATTCGTTATCAAATCGTGGGTCAATCTCTTGCAGAACTCCTTTTTTGGCGGCTTCATAGCTCACCCCGGCAGAGGTGAGTGCGTGCCAAGCTAAGCCATCAGAATCTTTCAAAATGGCCAAGAGAAGATGTTCTGTGCCCACATAGGTGTGGCGCAGTTCGCGGGCTTCGCTGCCGGCATTGGTCAGCAGCTTGCGCACGCGCGGGGTGAAGGGTAGGGAACCATTATTGCTGCTACCATTACCCGGCATGATAGATTGCTCGATGCGGGAAATAAGCTCGGCGATGTTCACGCCGATGTTTTCCAACACGCTTACTGCTACGCCTTGCCCGAGCTTGAGCATGCCCAGTAAGATGTGTTCTGTGCCTATGTAGTTGTGCAAAAAACGGTCGGCTTCTCGGCGAGCCAAACTGAGCACCTGTTGCGCTCTTGGGGTGAAATTATTGTTCATTCTTTCGGAAAGGAGATTTGGGAAAGGTCATCATTCAGGGATATTGCGTTTGCCACGCGGCTCATCAAGTGCATGCGCAGGACTTTTTGCAGCTGGGGTGAGGGCTCTTCAGCGGTATATGCCAAGTGGGTGGGTGCGGCCATTAGCAGCAAGTTGTTGAGTAGTGTGAGCAGGCTAGATTCTCCTCGCTCGCATTCCAGGAATTCCAAATTCAGCGCCAGCCGCAGTTGCGATACCGTGTACAGCATTTCCGGGTACCCCATCATCCTGCCGTAGAGCAACATGCCGTAGGTGCGGCCAATGATATCGGACAAGTGAAGAAAATCTTCGGCTGAAATTTTGTTGCGCAGTAAGTGCTCTTTTTCTACCAAGTTTTCCGCGATATTGCTCATGTGCCCCAGAATATCATCCGTTGAGCCAGATGGTGTAGGGGTGGAAAATAAGACATAAAGGTTGCTGGTTTCTTCCCCGTATTCGCTGTAGAAGGGGGAAAGATTGAGGTGCATCTTGTTGAGTGCTCTCTCCAGCTTATCTATCTGGTTGAGCATGGCATGCCCCGGCAGGTGTAATACCATGTAGAGCTGGATGCCATCCCCACATTCTGCTGTCATGCTGGTCAGGTAGCCATACTCTTTATTGTATGCTATTTCTGCTTGCTTATCGATGAGCTGAGCTTTTTTGCGAAGGTCTGTCACAATGCTCTTGAGCTTGTTGCCTGCAGCAAAATGGTGCGCGGCCAAGTGCTCTTCTTCATTGAGCATGATAATGGTATCCTGTTTCTTGTTGATGAAGACGTGGCAGCCGTCTTGCCTAGCTGCTAGGCAAGGAGTGATTTGTTTGCGCTCCAGCAACAGCTTGCGTTCTTCCTTGCTGAGCTCCGTCATCTCCGCATGGGTGGCCTGTTTGAATCCGGGGATGCTGCGTACCACCGGTATGAGCTTTTCTGCTACACGTTTACGGCTTTCCGCAGTGCTCCATCCGGGAAAAACTTCGCCCTTCAGGTTGCGTACGAGTCGCCCCATGGTACCCACGATGACGCCGTCCTCCGGCCCATGGTTGTCGAACCACGGCGGGAGTTGCTTCAGATGGGATGAAAAACGAATAGACATGGGGTGTGTTAGTTTAATTTATTGAGCTTATCCCGTAGCTGGGCTGCTGTTTCATAATCCTCCCGAGCAATTGCCTCGTGCAGCTGCTTTTCGAGCGAGCAGCGGCTTTGATCTTCTTTTTCTTCTGTCGGTCGGGGCCCCTGGTTTTCTCCGGGTGCGGCGAGAATGTCCAGCTCTCGGGAAAAAACGGTGTAGCAATCCGGGCACCCCATGCGCCCGGTCTTTCGGTATGTCTCCAGCGGAAAATCGCACACCGGACATTTCGTCAGAACATCGGTCTTCTTTTTTTCTTCCTTCTTTTCTCCCTGTCCGCCTGCCAGCTCTCGTACAAGCTTGTCTACTTTCGCTTTGAACTCTTCAGGGAAAAATTTCTCTGCAAAGGTGAGACTCTGTGGGTCAAACAACCCCTTCGCACGCGCGCACGTCTCGCACAGTGCTAAATCCGTCACCTGCCCATTGACGATTTGAGTCAACAGCATTGTGGCTCTTTTCCCGCATATTTGGCACTTCTTCACAAGGATGTATTCTACATGAGCTCGCTCGTGCGTTCCAGATTTCCGCGTGTCAGCATGCCATTTGTTCTCCTCAATTTTAAAAAAAATGTCTTTTCATCCCAATTTGCTTGACATTTCGTAAAAATGAAGTAAACTTCCGCCACCAAAACGAAAAACCAATTCTAAATTTTACTATGTCTCACACCCAGTCCGCTAAGAAGCGTATCCGTCAGACGATTGTTCGCACCGCAGTCAATCGTGCCACCATGTCCCGCGTTCGCACCCTTCGCAAGAAGGTAGCTGTGGCCGTTGCCGGTAGCGATAAGGAAGCCGCCGTGGCTGCCTATAATGAGTTTGCCTCTGTCATCGACAAGGCCGCCAAGAAGGGTACTGTTCCCGCTAATCGCGCAGCCAACTACAAGAGCAAGGCTGCTAAGTCTGTGGCTTCCATCGCCTGAGTTCCTTTTCAGGTTTTCCGTTTTTGATAAAATCTCCGGCTGCTGCGTACGAGCGGTCGGAGGTTTTTCTTTTTTTGGCCCCCGTTCTCATTAAAGGGCAAACGCATCATTGGCTTTTTATCAAGTAAAAAGCTATGGCCGCCGGGGCCTATGATTGAGGTTCGAGCGTTTTTGAATCTTTATTTAAAAGATGCACAAAACCATCATGATGGAGGATACAATCACTTTGCAGATAACGCCCGCCAGCAAGCCGATTGTTGCGCCGAAACCGGCTCTGGCTGATTGTTTGAGATTGTTGCGAGCCAGTGATACCTCCGCAATGAAAGCCCCCACAAAGGGGCCGAAAATCAGGCCGAAGGGGAAGAAAAAGGCGCCGATGAGAAGCCCCAAGAGACTGAACCAGAAAGCATACTTGCTGCCACCAAACTTGCGGGCTCCTAGGGCTGTGGTAAGGTTGTCCACCAGTGTGCCAAAGATAGCTAGTGCCAGTTGAATTCCCCAGAACCACCAAGCAGGATATGGTTCGCCTTTGGCCATGATGCAAAACACACACCCTAGCATGGTCACAAAACAACCGGGATAGGGCAATACAGCCCCTAAATACCCGGCTGCAAAAAGTAACACGGTTACCGTATACAATCCGCTTGATGTACAAAATTGCAGGAAATCTTGCCACATAAAATAATGAGGGGGGAAGAGGTTTACTGTTGCTGCATTTGGTAAGCTGCGCGCTTGCGCGCCGTAGCGTCGAGAATACGCTTGCGCATGCGGATGAAATGAGGTGTTGCTTCTACCAGCTCATCCGGTTCAATATATTCAATCGCTCGCTCCAGAGAGAATACGCGCGGAGGTGTCAGCTGGATAGAATCATTCTTTGTGGCGGAGCGGTGGTTGGTGAGGTGTTTCTCTCGTGTGGGGTTCACGGGAATATCTATCGGCTTGGGATTCTCCCCTACAATCATCCCTTCATATACCTCATCGCCCGGTGCGATGAAGAGAGAGCCACGCTCCTCCATTGCTTGCAGAGAATAGGGACGAGCAATGCCATTTTCCATGGATACGAGCGTGCTGCTTTGGCGGGTCACTATCTCCCCGGCATAAGGGGCGTATTCTTTGAACAAGTGGGAGAAAATACCGTGCCCACTCGTCAGGTTCACCAGCTCGAATTCAAAGCCAATCAGTCCGCGCGTGGGGATTGAAGCTTGGATGAAGGTGCGGCCTGTGCCCTTTGTTTCCATATTTTCCAAAATACCACGGCGATTACCCAAGATACGCACCGTGCCATTTGCGCATTCGTCCGGCACCTCGATGTATACTGTTTCAAACGGCTCGCAGCGCACACCATCAATCTCACGCGTGATGACTTTGGGGCGGGAAACCAAGACTTCGTAATTCTCGCGGCGCATTTGTTCCACCAAAATGGCAATCTGCATTGTGCCGCGTGCAGATACCATGAATACACCGGCCAAGTCTGTATCCTCTACCTTGATGGATATATTCGTGCGCATTTCTCGCAGCAGACGGTCGCGAATGACTCGGCTTGTCACATTCTTGCCATCTTTGCCCCCTAGTGGCCCATCGTTGATGCTGAATTCCATCTGCACCGTGGGTGGCTCAATCTCTACAAAGGGAAGGGCTTCGCCCTCAGGGTCGGCTGTGAGAGTCTGACCGATATCCACATCTTCGAAACCGGAAAGACCGATAATATTACCTGCTGTCCCAACCGTGGAGTCCGTTGTCTGCAAGCCGCTGTATTCAAAAATCTTCGTCACCTTGCCGGGCGTGCGGCTGCCATCCGGGCGCAGTAAGTAGAGGGTATCGCCCTTTTGTACACTGCCACGGCTGATGCGCCCCACAGCTACTCGCCCTACATAGTCATCCCAATCAATGTTGGAAATTAGCATTTGGAACTGTCCATCGGGGTCGGCATCCTTCGGCGCAGGGATGTGCTTGATAATTTGGTGAAGCAGGGGACTGCAATCTACCGGTGGCTCATTTTCCGGGCTGTTCATGAAATAACCATCGCGGGCAGAGCCATACACAAACGGTGCCTCAAATTGCTCGTCATTCGCATCCAAATCCATCAGCAGCTCCAGCACTTGATCATGCACCTTCATCGGGTCGGCGTGCGGACGATCTATTTTGTTGATGACCACAATGGGCAGCAATCCTTCTTGCAGGGCTTTGCGCAAGACAAAACGGGTCTGTGCCTGTGGTCCCTCGTAGGCATCTACCACCAAAATGACACCATCCACCATCTTCATCACACGCTCTACCTCCGCACCGAAATCTGCGTGTCCGGGTGTGTCTACAATGTTGATGGTGTATCCATTCCAATGGATTGATGTGTTTTTTGCCTTAATCGTAATACCCTTTTCTCGTTCCAAATCCATGGAGTCCATGGCGCGGTCTTGTACCTCCTGATTCTCACGGTACGTCCCGCCTGCTTTCAGCAGTTGATCCACCAAGGTTGTTTTGCCATGGTCTACGTGTGCGATTATGGCCAGATTGCGAAATTTGCTGGGGTCACTCATATCAATCTTCATCGGCGATGCTGCCCGCCGCTGCCCCATTTTAGCACATTTTCTCCCCGATAGAAAGCCAAATCATTTTTTTCGAGCTGCAAATGCCTTATTGAATGTGATAAAAATTGCCGCTGCAGGGGGCTGGCGGTAAAAAGGACTTGCTTTTTTGGGGAAAATAGCGCATGCTAGGAGCACGTGAGGCTGAAGACGCGCTCCCATAACGTGATTTAACGAGCAGCGGAACGATGATACGCATCTACACACAGTCGGAGAAAGGAATCTCACGCACAGCCGGGATGGAGGATCAACCCGACAGCATGGGCGCTGTATTTTGGATTGATTTGTTGACTCCAAACGCGGAGGAATTGGCGTATGCTGAGAAGTTGTGCGCCATCGAGATGCCTACGAAGGACGAGATGCGGGAAATTGAGGCGACTTCGCGTTTGTACTGCGAGGACGGTGGCCGTTTCATGACGACAACGGTGTTGAGCCGTGTGGAGACGGATGAGCCCATTATTGCAGAAATTACTTTCATTTTAAAGGGGCGGCAGCTCATTACCATTCGCCATACGGACTCATATTCTTTCCGCGTGTTTTCTCACCAGTTGCTGCGCACGCAGGATACGAACCGCGATTTGGTATTCATCGGCCTTCTGGAGACGCTGGTGGATCGCCAGGCTGACGTGTTGGAGCGATTCGGTACAGATTTGGATGCTCTCTCGAAAAAGGTATTCGGCACACACCACACCCGCCGCAAAGGTCGCCGCGAAGACCCGGATACGGATGATTTGCGTGATGCTTTGGAAGAGCTGGGGCGCGTGGGTGACTTGATTACCCGCCAGCGAGATGCGCTTGTGAACTTGCTGCGCATGATTACCTTTGCAGGCAATGAAGATTCCTGTATGAGTGCGCACGATAGTTTGTATGTGCCACTGCGGCCGGTGTCGCGTGACGTGAATTCGCTTGCAGAATACGCATCGTTCCTTTCCAATAAGATTAATTTCATGTTGGATGCCGTGCTGGGGCTCATTAATATTGAGCAGAATGATATTTTCAAGGTATTCACCATCATGTCGGTGGTATTTTTGCCACCAACGCTCATTGCTAGCATTTTCGGCATGAATTTCAAGTACATACCATTCTTGGACACGGAGTGGGGCTTCTGGCTCTCTATCGTGCTCATGGGTTTGGCCGGCATTTTGCCACTCGTTATTTTCAAAATTAAACGCTATATCTGACCCCCCCCTATACACTATGATTAGTACTCGTAAGGTAGAAAAACCGGAGCAGGAAATCCAGAAAGCGGACATCCTCATCGAGGCTCTTCCGTACATGCAGTCATACCGCGATAAGACTGTTCTTATCAAGTTTGGCGGTTCTGCTATGGATGACCCGGAGCTAGTAAAATCCCTCATGCGCGATATCGTGGTGATGGAGGCCATGGGGCTTAACCCCGTGGTGGTGCACGGTGGTGGAAAGGCTATATCCAAGGCCATGCAAGAGGCCGGGTTGGAGGCCCGTTTTATTAATGGTTTGCGTGTGACGACGCCGGAGGCGGTGAGCATAGTGGAACGCACACTTACGGGTACAATCAACCCCGGTTTGGTGGAGATGGTGCGCGACTGCGGGGGCAAGGCTGTGGGTATTTCCGGTACAAATGTTTTTGTCGGCGAGAAACTTGTGGAAAAGGATGCCGATGGAAATCCGCTGGATATCGGCATGGTGGGGCGTGTGATTGGCACGCAGCTTTCCCGGGTGGAGGAAGCACTCTCCCTGCAGCTCACTCCGGTGATTTCTCCCCTGGCTCGTGAGTTGGGCACGAATCAATCCCTCAACGTGAATGCGGATTTGGCCGCAGCAGCACTGGCACGCGAGCTCAAGCCTGTGAAGCTGGTCTATATCTCCGATGTGCCCGGTTTAATGATGGATCCGAAAGATCCCAGCACTATCATTAAGAGTATCAACCGCAAAGAAGCTTTCCAGTTGATAGATGAAGGCATCATCTCCGGTGGTATGATTCCGAAGGTAAAGAGTGCGGTGGATGCTCTGAATGCCGGTGTGCGCAAGGTACACTTTATTGATGGTCGCTTGCCCCATACGCTGCTGCTGGAGATATTCACGCCCGAAGGAATCGGCACGGAAATTGTGCGCGAACAACGCTAAGTACTTGCTTGTGAGTAGCCCTTCATCCATCGGAATCTTCTCGCCACAACGCACGGCTGCCGGGTTGTTAGTAGCCCAGCGGTTGATGGATGCGTGTGCTGCTGCCGGGTTGGTGGTATATGAGTTGGGGCGTCACACGCTTTCCGACCCCGCCTTGGGACCCCCGGATGTTATTATCTGCTTGGGCGGGGACGGCACGATGCTCTCTGCTGCTACAGAGGCCGCTTGCAATGGCTCTTTACTTTGCGGTGTAAATCTGGGGCATTTGGGCTTTTTGAGTGCTTGTGGCAAGGAGGATGTTGAAGAGCTTGTGCAAGCACTTGCGACCGGAAACTACGAGGTGGAGGAACGCTCGCTACTACAGGTCATGCAGTGCAATGCGGAAACGGGCGTTTGCATGCAACCTCACTTGGCGCTCAACGAAGTCGCGCTCATGCGTGCGCAGACGGGGCGCATGATTGATGTGGATGTGGAGTTGGATGGACGATTGTTGAATCGTTACCATGCGGACGGTGTGTTGGTGTCCACCCCCACGGGCTCGACTGCTTATTCCCTTTCTGCAGGGGGGCCGTTGGTGTGGCCATCAACCGGGGTGATGTGCCTTACTCCCATTTGTCCCCATAGTCTCACGAGCCGCTCTGTGATTTTGCCGGAGGGGGTGGAAATTACCATGCGTCCCCGTGCGCGTCGGGGGCGAGTGGGAGAATCACTCATCTACTCCTTGGATGGTCATATCACTCATCCCATTGCAATCAATGCCACGTTGACCATCCGTAAAGCAGATGTCTCATTGCGCCTGCTCAATTTGCCCGGGGCTGATTACGCTGCCCGTTTGCGCGCCAAACTGCGCTGGTGATGGTGGTTTATTACAGCACCAATGCCATAATGAGCATGCCGGCCGTCACTCCGTATATGGAGATGTGGTGGTGCCCCCAGCGCTCTGCCATGGGGAGAAGCTCATCAAATGAAATGTAGACCATGATGCCTGCCACCCCGGCAAAGAGGATGGAAAGCACCACCGGCGAGAGAAATGGCATGAGAACCAACATGCATACCAATGCTCCCAGTGGCTCAGCCAGCCCTGTAAGTGTGGCGAGCCAAAATGCCTTGCCACGCTGCCCGGTGCCGTAGAGCAGGGGGACGGCCACGGCGATGCCCTCGGGTACATTGTGGATAGCCACAGCTAAGGCTACGGATGCTGCAATTTCCATATTATCAAACGCCGCTGCCACTGTGGCGATACCTTCCGGAAAGTTATGAATGGCTATTGCCAGCGCAAAAAGGAAAGCGGAGCGCCGCACTTGCGTATTGCCGGCAAATTGTCCTGTCTTGCGGATGGTATCCATTACCCCCACATCGTGTACCTCGTGCGGGTTTTCATCCTCCGGTATCAGCTTGTCGATGAGTGCTGCCATGAGCATGCCACCAAAAAAAGCGCTTATCGTAATCCATTTTGCTGATGCGTGCCCTTCAATCATGTCCGCGGCCGTGGGCATTAGCTCCATGAAGGAGATATACACCATGACACCGGCGCTGGCTCCTAGCGCAAAGGTAAGCATTTTTGTATTCGTGCGGCGCATGAAGAGCGCCACCGCTGCCCCTATGCCTGTGCACAGGCCTGCCAACAGGGATAAAGCCCCGCCTACCAGCATTTCTTGGCTCATCAAGGCATCAAGCATGCACTCTTTATACCTTCATGAACGCCACAAATCAAGGGAAATGACTTTATGTCATGCAAAATTCTAGGGCGTAAAACGCAGAAAGCGCGTGACATTCCGGTCATTTGGGCATACAATACCCGCATGCACTACACTCCCTACACACTCTATCCCATCGGGGCGATGAGCGCTCGCGCCGCAGCGCAACCTCGTGAGGGCGTTCTTCTGCGTGGCGACAATGGTGGCTATGCCTGTTTGCAGCCTTGGACTGAATTGGGCGATTCTCCGTTGGAATATGAGTTGGATGCCCTGCGTGAAGGGAGTCCCATGCGCTTGGGAGCCCGCGCGCTCAAGTGTATTGAGTTGGATGGCGCTGCCCGCGCTAAAGGAGTGAGCTTGTTTGATGGGCTCTCCATTCCTCGTAGCCATGCCACACTTACTGTCAGCGCGACACCCTCACAGGTGTATAACTTGCATCAGCGTGGTTTTCGTGTGGGCAAAATCAAGGTGATTCCCAAGCTCGCCTCCACCGTGGAGCGTCTCACCAATTTGGCTTCCATGGTGCCTGAGTGGAAGTGGCGTGTGGATTTTAACTGCACCCTTAGCCCTGATGAAACGATTGAGTTCTGGAACATGCTTTCCGATGCTATGAAGGACCGTATCGATTTCATTGAAGATCCATGCTACTATGATGTAGAAGCTTGGCAGAGGCTGCAAGATGCCGGCATCCCCTTGGGTTATGACACCCCCGTGCAAGATGAGCGCATCATCCCCCAGCGCACCAGTAAGCCCATGATGCGTATTGTGAAGCCGGCTCGCCACCACAGCAACAGCGGTTTGCCCGTCTTCACCACCTATATGGATCATCCTCTCGGCCAGTGCTGGGCGGCTTACAATGCAGCCCTCTTCTATTCTGATAAACCTGCGGAGGAAATTCCCCTGTGTGGCTTGGTCACTCACCATGTATACCGCCCCAATGCGTTCTCCGAAGAGCTGGGAATGGATATTACCCCCGATTTTGTGCCCCCCAAGGGAACCGGCTTGGGATTTGATAATCTTTTGGCTTCTCTTCCGTGGAAGAAGCTCTAAAGGTATGGAACTTTGTCCTTTTTCATGGCGGGATGGCTTGGGCTGTCCCGCCTGTTTTGTCTTTAAAAGTTGGTTTTGTTCCCATCGTATGGGGCAAATGAAACTGATACAAGTTTTCTAATTTCTTTGTGAAAAATAGCTGCGTGTCAGAGTAGAATCCGCTTGCTATGCAATGTTGAAAATGCTAGACTGCACCGTGATGGACTGCTCTGATTTATCTCTCGATTGGAAGCCGTTAGCCAATCTGCCTGATGCAGAGGGCTTTGCGGGGTCGTATGCGGGTGTCAGCAATGGCGCTTTGATTGTGGCCGGTGGTGCTAATTTTCCGGAGAAACCGCTCTGGGAAGGTGGCCCCAAGCGCTGGACTGAGCGAGTGTTTGTGATGCCGCCACATGGCGAAGGTTGGCACGATGGTACGCCTTTGCCCAAGCCACTTGGCTATGGTGCCACCGCAAGTTTGCCTCAGGGGATGATGCTCATCGGTGGCAGCAATGCCGGTGGAGCTCTGGCTGATTGCTATATGCTTACATGGGAAGATGGCGAAGTGAAATGCCGAGAATTACCGTCTTTGCCGGTTACCCTCACCGGCCATGCCGCTGTGGTGATGGGGGGCAAGGTGTATGTGCAGGGTGGCAGTATTGCTCCCGGCGAACAGGATGCCGAAAGCCGTATGTGGATTTATGACCCCGCTGCGGAAACTTGGAGCGAAGGCCCCGCTATGCCTGCTCGCGGGCGTTTCTTGCAGCAAATGGCAACTGTCGGCAACACGATTTATGTACTCGGCGGTATTGGCTTGAAAGATGGCGAGGATGGCCGCATGGTGCGTGATATGCTCACGGAAGCTTGGAGCTACTCTGAGGCTACCGGTTGGCGCCGTCTTTCCTACCTGCCACGTTTCTGCGCAGCTGCCCCCACGCCAGCTCCGGTCATTGGCGGTAAGATATATCTGCTGGGGGGGGATGATGCCACCGTCAAGGGCTTTACCCCACAAAATCACCCGGGCTTCCACAATGCCAGCTTGGCCTATTGCCCGGCAAATGATACCTGGGCAGAGGCTGGGGAAATCGCCGTGGCTCGTGCCGTGCTCCCCTGCGCCGAGTGGAATGGCTTGGCCGTCATCGTGAATGGCGAGCAGCGCCCCGGCAAGCGCTCCAACGAAGTATGGGGTGCCAAGATGCACTGATGATAGTTCTCCGTTCCTAACATATGAAAAAAACATTACTGACAGCCACCTTGGCATGTGCTCTTATCCCGACTTGGGCTGCGGTGAAGCCGGCCGATGTGGATTTGCGTGTGCCGGATAAAATTGGCTTGGCCGGCATGGCTGCCGTGGCGCTGGAGCCCACGGCGGAACGCCCCATGCCCATTATTGTGATGACGGGTGGAGCTAATTTCCCCTTTGCTATCCCCGGTGCGAAAACACCGGCAGAGCGAGGCGAAAAGATGTTCCATGCAGATGTCGCTATCATGTTCACCCCGGGGGCATGTGATGCATGCGACTCGCGTCCCATGAAGGCGGGGCGTATGCCCTATCCCATCGGCTATGCAGCCTTTGCTCCCACAGAGCAGGGGATGGTGGTGGCCGGTGGCTGCAATGCTAATGGGCATTTGGCGGATGTCACCTGCGTGAATGTGGTAGGCTCCCAAGTTCGCACAGAGGCCCTGCCTGATTTGCCGGTGACGGTGGCATACCCCGCCTTTGCTGTGGAAGATGGCAAACTCTATGTATTTGGCGGCCAGGAAAAAGCAGATTCAACTACTTGTCTGAAGCGTAGCTTCGTCATGGATCTGGCGGATACGAGTGCCGGGTGGAAAGAACTTGCACCCATGCCGGATGATGGCCGAATGCTGGCCGGAGCCGGTGCGGTGGATGGTAAGATATACGTGGCTGGTGGTTGTTCCTTGCACCCCGATGCCAAGGGCCAAGCAGAGCGTACCTACCTCAAGAGTGTGCTTTGCTACGATCCTGCCACAAACACTTGGTCTACCAATCAGCCCGACATGCCTGAAACTATCGTAGGGGCGGCTAATCCGCTACCTTCCATTGCCGGTTCTCTCTACGTGGTGTGTGGTGACCCCGGCAATTTCTATCGGGCTTCGCTGGTTGGCAAGGCTCCTGCAAAGCACCCGGGGCAGAACAAAACGGTCTATTCCTTCACCCCCGCTTCCGGCGAGTGGTGCAAGGAAGGTGACAATACCATCGGCGTAGCGACTTGCCCGGCCGTGGCAACAGATGATGCAATCATCGTCATCTCCGGTGAGACTCATCCGGGTATCCGCACCCCCATGATTTCCATTCTCAACCTCTCCAACTAAACAACAAAACGAAACAACAATATGCCTGAACCTAATCCCATCCTGTCGTTCTTGGCCGATCTTACCCCTTGGGTTGCAATCGGCATTGCCGTGCTTGCCATCATGGCTGCATGCAAAAAAGGACTCGGTAAATCCACCATATCCCCCAATGCACCTGTGACCAAACCCGGAAAATGGGCTTGGATTGCTGTTGCCGTACTTTGGGTGGTGGTGATGCTCAACTACTTCGACCGCCAGCTGTTGGCTGTGCTCAATAAATCCATGACCGAAGGGCCGGGCTGCATTGAGATGACCCAGGCTCAGTTCGGTATGGTGACTTCCGCCTTCCTGATTGTGTATGCAGCATTGTCCCCGGTTGGTGGTTACTTGGCCGACCGCTTCAGCCGCTCCTTCATCATCATGTGCTCCCTTGTGGTGTGGTCTGTGGTGACGTGGATGACCGGTAAGTCTGAATCCTACGAGGAACTCATCTTCTGGCGTGCCATGATGGGCGTGAGCGAAGCCTTCTATATTCCTGCAGCTCTCGCTCTTATTACTGACTATCACCGTGGCGGTACCCGTTCCTTGGCTACAGGTTTGCACATGAGCGGTATTTACGCCGGTCAGGTGTTGGCTGGTTGCGGGGCCATGATGGCGGGCGATCCCTGCCAGATGGGCTGGCGGCTCACTTTTGAGCTCTTCGGTTTCATTGGCGTGGCATACGGTCTGATAGTCCTCTTCTTCTTGCGCGATCCGAAGTCCGAAACCACCACGCCTACCGATGTGGCAGAGAAGGTGGCAGAAGCAGTCACTCCCGGGTTCACGCTGGGCCAGATGCTCAAGAGCATTTTCACCGGTCGTGGCATGTACCTGCTGCTTCTCATGATTTCCTTTGCCGGTTTTGCAAACTGGTTCTTGCTGGGCTGGTATCCTCGCTTGCTGCAGGATATGTTCAGCATTTCTGAGGCTGAAGCCGGCCCGCAGGCTACTTTCTGGATTAACATCGCAAAATACATTTCCGTGTTGGCTTGCGCTGTGATTGCTGACCGTTGGTATTTGCGCAACAAGAATGCGCGCGCTTACGTGCCCGGTATAGCCTTCTGCGTGGCAGGCCCCTGTGTGTTGCTGGCCATGGTGTTTGGTGCAGAAATCGGGTTGGCTGCCGTGTTGGCATTGGTTGCCATGCAGGGTGTGGCCCAAGGTTCTATGGATGCCACCCTCATGCCTGTGCTGCGCAATACGATTGATGAGCGCTTTGCGGCCACGGGCTACGGCTTGTTGAACCTTACCTCTGTGGGTGCCGGCGCATTGGTATCTTGGCTGGGTGGTATGCTCAAGGATGCCGGTACTCCGCTCTCCGCAGTATTGAGCTTGGCCGGCATTTTGATGATGCTTTGCGGTATCATCCTCTTCTGCCTCCCCAAGAAAGCGCAATAATATTAAAATCTCACCGTAAATGCGTAGAATGAAACTTTCTACTCTTATTCTCTGTGCAGCAGCTGTGCTGGTGGCGCTCCCCATGGCGCCATCGGCATACGGTGACAACCGTAGTGAAAAAACAGCTCAACGGGATAAAGCCAAAAACAAAAAAAAGCCTAAAATTAACAAGTTTGACCCCGATGCCACTCCGTATGAGAATGCTGTGCCGGTGTTCCAAGCGGGGGAGGGTAATCCCTATGTAAGTGTACGAATCCCCATTGTCATCAAAGCCGGCAAGATGCTGGTGGCTATGGCAGAGGGGCGTTACAAAGATACAGACCAAGGGGAGAACGACTTGATTGTTTCCATCAGCAAGGATGGTCGTAAGTGGTCCAAACCTGTGGTAGCGGCGGCGTCTAAGGGGGCTACGTTCAACAACCCGTGCATGATTTATGACGAGGAGGCCAAGCAGATTGTGCTTATGTTCCAGCGCTATCCTGCCGGAGTGAAAGAACGCAGCAACGACATCCCCACCGGTTGGGATGATGACCGCTGCATTCGTAACTTCGTTTGCTTCTCCAAAAACGGCAAGAAATGGAGTACCCCCAAAGATGTGACGGAGTTTACGAAGCATGAGGACTCTACAATCACTTGCAGTGGACCCAACCCCGGTGTGCAGATTACGCGTGGTGAACACAAAGGTCGCTTGGTCGTCACTTTCAACGAGGCTACGGGCTTTGGAAACTGGGTGGCCACCTCTGCCTATTCCGATGACCATGGTAAGACATGGAAGATAGGGCAAAAATCCGAAGCCGGTAAGGGCATCAATGAAATCTCATCTGTCGAAACCGATGATGGTGGCGTGCTGGTCGTTTCCCGCGCGTGGGGCGGCGGTACCCGCAAAGTTACGACCTCGGCAGATGCCGGAGAAACTTGGAGCCCCGTTATCTCACACCCCGAGCTACCCAGTCCGAATTGCCAGAATGGCCTGACCCGCTATTCTCATGCGGATGAAAAGGCAAAGGGAAATCGCAGTCGCATCTTGTTTTCCTCTCCCTCACAAGGAAACCGCACAAATGGCATCATTAAGATGAGCTATGATGGCGGTAAGACTTGGCCCGTGGAGAAATCCGTGGGGGAGGGGCCTTTTGCTTATTCGGCCTTGTGTCCCATCAAACCCGGCATGGCTGGCCTCATCTTCGAGGTGAATGGTGGCCCCATCAAAACCATCATGTTTGCGCCTTTCTCTCTGAATTGGCTTACTGATGGTGAGGATGATGGCAAAGCCGGCGCAACTGATGCTACGGAAGAGTAAAACCCATTCTTCATGCCTTTCAATGACCTGTGTCGCTTGCGGTGCAGGTCATTATTTGTACGACCGACGCGATATGCGCACTGCGGTGAAAGTCCGCGCGGAGCCGCGATGATGCGGAATCCCAGACCTGAAGAACAACTGCGGGGAGGTAACGAACCGTGGGAGAGGAAGTTCGAGGGGAAATCCCGACTGTACGAACAGGAATTGCATATAAGGCCGGATGGATGGACGAGGTTGCAAAAAGTGCCGAAATCCGATACATCATCAAGAATCCATAAGGTAGATGCAGACGGCGCGGGAGGAAAGTAGCATAATCATATTCGGTGAGAACCTGCTAAGGCCTGAAAGGGTGACGGGGAAGAAACGCCCGGAAGCAGGTAGTCAGCAGAGGCATAGTACCCATCCCTTGGTGGGGAAGGCCGAAATCCAACACAGCACAGTACAGCCTGAAACTCATGAACGTGGAGAGGCAGAACCAAGACACCTTATACCAGATGGAGTTC
>JAFQGD010000013.1 GCA_017398355.1 Akkermansia sp.
AATGCAATAGAACAGGCGGCAAGCACCTGCCCTATTCTCCGTCCGGCGAGGCAAAGCAGCCATCTGCCCGGTGTTGTCGAATCAGCTAGTGCGGTGACTCCCCTCATCCCCTATCGAAAAGATGTAACATACACCCCTCGCTGCAAAGGCTCTCAAACTTCATTCTGGAAAAGTCTTTTTGGGCGCAAGAGGAACCAAAAAGTATATTCATCCATCTTTGCACCGTTGGAAGCGAGAAAGAGTTCCTTTTTGCATGTGCAGGTATACCTTCATCTATACGAAGAAAGCGAAGAAGTGAAACATCTTGCAAGGGAGGCAGACATTCAAGCAGAGCGCAGAGACTATATTCCGCTGTCTATGAACTTAAAACATGGAGATAAAGTAGAAGTTGAGCTTAACATCTACGGAGAAACCCGGTTAATGTCCGGGCGTTCATCCATGATATGGCAAGGAAGTTGTACAAAATGCTCATTTAGATATCGCATACCTCAAGATATCATATGCGACGAATTGAACTGTGTGGCCAATATTTTTGTCAACGGAGCCCTGATAGGAGAAATGAGTTTCATAACTCATATAGTAGGTATTCCGAGCAACTTACATGCAGAAATTCAGAGCCGAACATACAGCAAAGTATTCATTTCCTACGCCCACGATGATGCAGAAAAGATAAAATATATAGCATTGGCCTATAAAGCCCAAGGAATAGAGTATTTTTATGATAGAGATAGTTTAGCTCCTGGCGATGTATATGAGGAAAAGATAGTTGATTTCATTGACAAATCGGATCTATTCATACTGTGCTGGTCTCAGAACGCAGCCATGAGTCATTATGTGAGAAGAGAAAAAGAGCAAGCGATGCAGAGGGCCTATCCGCAACGAAGCTTAAGAGAAGCCACGCTGAAGATATGTCCGATTAGCATTGAACCACGGGCGGAATTACCGCAAGACATGCAAGCCATATACAACTTTGAAGAGATATGATGGAAAACAGCAGTATCCTCCTTCGGCCAATTCTCAATATTGCAGTAAGTGGGCACACACGCATACGAGAGCGGCTACGCGCATTGGGAACAGAAGAGGCCATACAGAAGGCCCTCCATGACATTTTGGCAGATTGCAGGGAAATTTTGCGGAAGCAAAGGGCAGACTTTGAGAATTTGTATGATGACAGTAAGCCCACCATCCGCATCCTGTCATGCATGGCAAAAGGCACAGACGAAGTAGCCACAAAGGAAGCCCTTTATATACAACAGCAATGGGACGATATAAACGTCGAGCTACACGGTCTCTGCCCTACAAGTGATACACAGGAAATGGCATCCGTTGTAGCCCAACTTCCACCCGAACAGTTGTTCTTTATAAATGCAGAGAAAAGCACTTGCACCACAAAGGACTACGACTATCTTCATGCGAACAAAGTGATGTTGGCTCAAGCCGACTTTCTCATCGCCGTATGGGATGGAAAGCAAGATAACCACATTGGCGGCACATACTCCCTCATCCTCCGGGCCAAAGAGTCGGGAGTTCCCATCATTCTTTTGGAAGACAAAGACGAACTCCGGCGGTACTACATTTGGCACAACAGCAAGCAAGAATATTCCACGGATTCATTAGGAACCACCATACACAACATTCTGGTAGCAAATAAACAAAGTGCTACTTTTCAGGAAATATATAAGCAAGATGAGCAAAAAGCCCAACAACGAATTCCTAAACGCATCGTTGAAGACCTGCTCATGCCGAGTTGCCTGCGTTTATTTCAATTCAACATCGTACAAAAACTCGCCACTCTGCTGTGTACTATCGGCAACAGAAACATTCAGTACAGGATTTCCCCAGAGGAAACAAAAGCCCTGCACGACACCACGCAAAATTTTGCGGAAAGCCCCTTGGAGGCAATCTACCAGAAGTTTGACTATCTTTCACGCATTGCCGCAGCCAAACACAGAAACAGCATGATTATTCGTTTGCTGTACTCCCTGATAGCTGTCATTTTCCTCGTTCTCGGCGTGTCGATGAAAACAAACGATGCTCCCTCCATAGCCCAGGTGTGGCAGCAATGTTCCGCCGGGGAAACGTGTTTCTATGGTGGGTGTCTACTCATCCTCATTTTTTGCTGTTTCTATGGGATAGGCACGTGCCTCTTTTGCTACAAATCCCGCACTATAACAGACAAATTGTGGAAGTGGAGCTGTCTTCTTCTCATCGTGTGCTCTGCTTGGTATTGTATATCCGGAGATTTCATTATAACAAGTCTTTTCCGTATTTTTTCCGGTTCCTCCGATACAAATCTTCTGATGCAACAAATCTATACGGTTGGAGGCGGTAAAGTATATATGTGGCTTATCTTTCTACAAAACATTTTCTTATTCGCCATCGTATCCATCACCATTCAAAACCGGGATGCTAATGAGCTAGTTCGCTTTTCCTATTATCGGTCAATAGCCGAACGCTCACGTTTAGGGAAATACACATGGATATTTGGGGCCTGTACAGAAAGAACGAGGGAACGTGTTTATCTTGAAAAATCGAGCGATTGGTCAAGCTGGTATTTCCGCAATATATTACGCAACCTCGGACTACCGCACGGCCACATCACCCGAAACGAACTCGTTGATGGTCTGGTAAAAACAAGTAAACACCTTGCAGAAGAGCAATGCCGCTACCATGCCGCACGTTACCACAAAAACACAACATTGGGTGCCGCTCTCTTCTCTCTTATTGTTGTATGCTTTATCGCTTGGATGTCCGTTTCATATCTTCGATTGTTTTCCATCAACACAAACGATTGGTTTACAGCGATAAACGACAATAAAACGAGCTCTGTTCTTCTTCAGATCAAGTGGTATACAATACTTTCCGGGTGCGCCATGCTCCTACCGGGTATTATATCATTTTGCGCAGCTTTTATCAGCTCCATGGAGTTGTTCAGTTTTTCACAAGTGTCACGCCAAATGTATCTAAAACTTTGTGAGATAAAAATGAGAGCTGATTCGCTGTGCAAAATGAGTGATAACACAGATGATGTTTTGAGCACGCTGAGTTTTGATAATGTGTGGAACATTTCTCAAGATATCAACCATCTTTATACGGAAGAACTGGCAGACTGGCAGCATTCCATTGGTGGCAAAAAAATTAAGGTCATCAATTAGTATCAGGAGCAACGCTTTTCTCCATCTGAGAGAGACTTGGCATCCCTACCCAGTCAAGCGAGAAATAAACGCTTGATATTTACGGCAAATGGGGTATACTCTCGGGCGCGTCCGCAAGAGAGACGGACACAAAACAACAAAATAATACCCAAGATGAATACCCCCAGAGTAGCAATCGTCGGCGCCACAGGTGCTGTAGGTGTCGAAATCCTTTCTTGCCTTGAAACCCGCGAATTTCCGCTGGCTTCCCTGAAACTTCTGGCATCGAAACGCTCTGCGGGTAAACAGGTAGCTTTCCGCGGAGAGATGCTTACGGTGGAAGAACTCACCAAGGAATCTTTCCATGATGTTGATATTGCATTGTTTGCCGCCGGCGGAGACATTTCTCGAGAATACGCTCCGGTGGCAGGAGCTTGCGGCTGCGTAGTGATTGACAATTCCTCTGCGTTCCGCCAGGACGAAGATGTACCGCTGGTGGTACCGGAAATCAACGCAGAAGCAGCGTTCAACCATCCCCGCAACATCATTGCCAACCCCAACTGCACCACCATCATCACCCTGATGGCGCTCTATCCGCTGCATGTGCGATACGGGCTCAAGGCCATTATCGCCAGCAGCTACCAAGCTGTGTCCGGGAGTGGGCAACATGGTATCTTGGAGCTGGAAAACCAAGTGCGTGCCATCACCAACGGCCACCCGGTAGAAATCTCCACCTATCCCCGCCAGATTGCATTCAATGTGCTTCCCCAAATTGACAAATTTGCCGACAACGGCTACACCAAGGAAGAGCTCAAAATGCTCAACGAAGGGCGCAAAATCATGAATCTGCCGGAGCTGAAAGTAACCTGCACTTGTGTGCGCGTTCCCGTATACCGCAGCCACTCCATCTCCTGCATTGCCCAGTTTGAAAAGCCGGTGGATGTAGCGGGCGCACGCGCCTGCTACGAAGGAAAGCCCGGTGTAGCACTGATGGATGACCCCGCGGCCGGCGTATGGCCGACCCCGCTTGATTCCACCAACGGCGACACCTGCTATGTAGGCCGCATCCGCGAAGATATCGCCATTGATAATGCGTTGAATCTCTGGGTGGTAGGCGACCAAGTACGAAAAGGCGCTGCGCTCAACGCCGTACAGATTGCAGAGCTGCTCGTCAACCGCTAAGAACAAGCCATTCCTACGATTGTTTCTCATGGACATTAAAACCTTAATCAAAGAATCTGCGGCAAAGATAGAAGCCAGGCTCAACGAGCTTTTACCCGCAGAGGACGTAGCGCCCACCACGCTGCACAAATCCATGCGCTACAGCATTTTTGCCGGTGGCAAGCGCATACGCCCCCTGCTCTGCTTGGAAGCAGCCAAGGCCTGCGGCGGAAGCGAGGAAGTGGCTCTGAATGCAGCTTGTGCGCTGGAGGCCCTGCACACCTACACGTTGATTCATGATGATCTGCCCTGCATGGACGATGACGATCTGCGCCGAGGGCGGCCGACCAATCACAAAGTGTTTGGCGAAGGTATCGCTGTACTGGCAGGTGATGCCCTGCTCACCGAGGCTTTTGCCATGCTGGCAAGTGTACCGGAAAACGACCGGTACAACGTACGCGACTATGTAGCCGAATTGGCCTACCAGACCGGTAGTCTGAATTTAGTGGGCGGGCAAGTGTTGGATTTGGAGGGCGAAGGCCGCAAGCTCACAGCAGAAGAACTCCGCGCCATTCACAACGGCAAGACAACAGCCCTCATCACCACCTCGCTGCGACTTGGCGGCATGGCTGCCGGCTGCACCCAAGAACAGCTCGATGCCCTCACCGCCTATGGCAAATGCCTGGGGCTCGCATTCCAGATTATCGATGATATCTTGGATATTACCTCCAGCCCGGAAGTGCTCGGCAAGAGCATTGGCAAAGATGCCCGCGAGCAAAAAGCCACCTATCCTGCACTCGTGGGGATTGAAGAGGCTCGAGCCGAAGCTCGCGAGCTTACGGCATCTGCCCGAGCGGCATTGGATGTATTCTCGGACAAGCGCCGGGAAAATCTCCTTGCCATCAATGATTACCTGCTCAAGCGCGATTATTGATACACCCCGGCCCCTCACCATTTACCGCACACCTGCCGGCTCCTAGGCCGGCAGGTGTTCATTTTACAAAGAGCAGCCCTTATACGCATACCTACGCACATAGTATCGTATTGACTTTTTGGGGGAACTGGGGCAGACTTGGCGAGCCGCGAAACTATGATTACCTTTACCAACATATCCGGGGCCTGTGAAATTGGGTCCAATTGCTACATTTTGGACATGCACGGTTCCCGCATCGTGCTGGATTCCGGCATGCACCCCAAAAAAGAAGGCAACGAAGCAAAACCGGATTTTTCGCTCATTGGCGCGGCAGACCCGGATACACTCTTCATTACACACGCCCATCTAGACCACATCGGCACATTGCCTGTCTTTCAAGATGAATATCCCGGGGCGGAAGTCATCATGACCCACGGCACCGCAGAAGTAGGTGCCGCCATGCTGCACAATTCAGTCAACGTGATGACGGCAAAACGTCTGCAAGACGGCATCTTCGAATACCCCTTCTTTACCCATGGTGAGCTGGAGCGCGCTGCGCACTCATGGATTACGCGCCCCTATGGAGAGCCCTTCCGCACCGGGCGCAGCGGCAGCGTCTTGGCCACCCTGCATGATGCCGGGCACATCTTGGGATCCTGTTGTGTGGAATTGGAGGCAGAGGATGGCACAACCATCCTGTATACGGGGGATTTACAATTTGAACCGCAGAGCATTATACCCGGCGCAGAAGTACCGGAAAAAGGCATCGACATTCTCATCATGGAATGCACCCATGGCTGCACCGAACGCCCTGCGGATTACACACGAGAAGGCGAATTACTGCGCTTTGCCAAAGCCATACGCGAAGTATTGGAAAATAATGGCGCCGTGCTCATCCCCGTATTTGCCCTAGGCAAAAGCCAAGGGCTTCTTCTGGAGTTGGGCCGCTTCAAAGAACAAGGACTTATCCCGGATGTACCCATCTACTTTGGAGGCCTGAGCTCCAAAATCACTCAGATTTACGATAAACTATCGGACAACACACCACGCCTGCACCCGGGTTACCGCTTGCAAGACCATGTAGAAACACATGGCTTGCCCAAACAAGGCAAAGCCCCGCTTGTGGCCTCTCCCGGCAATATCTACCTTGTTTCCAGCGGGATGATGAGCGAGCATACCGTTTCCTACAACCTTGCCAAGCAGGTGCTCCCGCGAGCCAAAGATGCCATCCTCTTTGTGGGCTATAGTGACCCCGACTCCCCAGCAGGGCGCATCAAAGCCACGCCCCATGGTCAAGTTGTGCATCTGAAACCCAACGGTGGGCAGGCATACCCCGTCAATTGCCGCATAGAGAACTTTGATTTCTCGGGGCATGCCTCACGGGATGCGTTAATTGATTACGCATGCAAGCTTGCCCCTCACACGGTAGTGTTGGTACACGGCGACCCCGAAGCAGAGGAAAGCCTGCGTGCTACCTTGGTAGAGAAATTACCGAACAGCAAGATTCTCGTGCCCCAACCGGGCCAGGTCTGCCAGTTGTAAACGGCCTTACTTTCCGTGATAATCAATTTCTGCGGTAAGTGAGAGGAGCTTGAAATTAGCAGCAGAATTCACCCGCAAGCAAAATCCCTGCCCATCTCTGGGGATAGGCAAGTGGGACACATGAATTGCCCCGGTATAGGGATAGGAAAATCCCTCGCGCGCAGGGTCGTATAGTTCCCAACGGGTAGCCGAACTTGTGCGATAGGAGAACTGCGGGTCACTCTCCAACAAGCGTAACTTCACACGACCTAATTGGCGCACGGCATTGAAGCTGAACTCGCTTTCCATAGGCATAGTTTGGAGCAAAGAATCAAAGGAAGCCCCCACATGGTAGCGAATGCCCGCCGTGGCACCGGGCACCCGGCAAGCGCCGGATTCATCTATGGTGATGGCAACAGCAAGCTCCGGATGGTTCTCCGGATAAGCGAAACCGGACAAACCGGAGAGGTGAATCCCCGGATAAAGCACACCATCGGCTTCGATGTATTGACAGGCTGCGCCATCTAAGCAGGGAGCCCCCGGCAGCATTCTCTCGATAGAAACAATGCCGTTCTTCTCATTTTGGAGTACAAACCACACCTCATCCTCATGGCTTTCCCCCTGCACCAATGTTGCCAAGTGTATACCCTTTCTACCTGGGAAGGAGACACGCTGCCAAGCCGTTACCTGCTGTTCAACATTGGTAGTCAGCACGGCAAAGCTGCCATCATTCAAAAGCACCCAAAGATGCGAACTTGCTCCATGCTGCACGACCCACTCCTTTACTCCGGTCGCAAACAAATGTTCGGAAAGCAAGCTCACGTCTGTTGAGGTGTAACCATCAGCTTCGAGTTTATACGAAATTTCACGCAATCGACGCCCCCCACGCTGCACAAAGAAGACCGTATTCTCCATACTGCATGCAGGTAGATTTTCGCTCCCAACGGATGACTGACGCACAAACGCAGCATTGCCGGCACTTATAGCACCGCCTCCGCTGGCATCAAGTGTCCATTCAGCCTCTGAGCTACCTACGAGCAAATGCCGAGCCGGGCAAATCCACGAGATACGGCTTTGATCTGCCGAAGCTAGAGTGAGGTGCAAAGCAGCACCATCTGATGAACTCACGCGGAAGTTCTGATAGTCGTTGACGCTACTGGCAACGAGTGTTGTAGGCAACCCCCTCGCCCCGCCAAACCACAATCGGCCTTGGTAAAATGCGGCAAAACGGGGATACCCATTGCGGCTACCAAAGGCACCAAAACTCCAGCGGCGTGTATAAAAGCTCTTGGCACTACCCAAATGCTTTGTCAGGATGAGAGCATAGGCACTGTGCGCCGAATCATAGCGCAAAATGCGCATCTTATACTCACGCGTGGCCCCGAGTATGCGGAAATACATGTAAGCACCAATTTCTGCGGTGATGGCAGATTTGCATACCAGCATCATGCGGCATGGTACATCTTCAGAACCGGACAAAGCCCAGTTCTGCCGCTCCGAATACTCAGTTTGCCCAAATGTTTTAATGCGAGTCCAATTCCAGCGTCTAAAATCAGTATCCACACCTACATCGTCATAACTGCGCCACAATTCCCACACACCGTCCCATTCCCCATGGGTGCGCAATTCCCAATCGCCACATACCTCATAAGGCATGCCGTTCTCATCCAAGCGCATCACCCCGGCGATAAAATAGTTGGGATAATCCTCCGGAGCGTTACTGCCATTAAACGCAGCGTAGTCGTACGAACGAATACAAGTGTAAAAATCATAAAGACCGGTTGATTCATTTTCGACATAGCAGACTGCACAATAAGGGATAGCCGTTGTGCTTAAATCCGGCAATGGATTGGCTGCCACAATGAATTTTTCATTCATGAACAAAGTCCGCGAAGGAATCTGAGCCTCCGCCACAATGTATTCCTTGAGCTCCATCTCCGGCGTAAACTCCGGGGCATAGGTATCCGTTTGTGATTCCAGACGTGAGAGGTGAGGAGGGATAAAAGAGGGGTGAAAAGCCTTGAAACGCAGGGGGATACGGGCGCGATTAGCGGGTGCGGAAGAAGGTGCGGAATGCACCCGGTAAAAACGGCGAGACTGTCGGATAGGTGA
>JAFQGD010000004.1 GCA_017398355.1 Akkermansia sp.
AAAATGGGTGGGTGCATCTGCGCTTGCTGCCCCCGCCTTGAAGGCGGGGCGAGGCCAAAGTGTCGTTATCGTTTCGCTTTACATCTGACGCAAGTCAGCTAGCTCCAATAAATTATAAATTTGAAATCTGAAATTTGAAATCATGCAAATGTGTCATAATCCTAATGCGTCTGCCCTGGCAATGGGTGTGAAATGTTTGACATATCCACATGGATATGATAGTAATAGTGGCGTATGGCCATCTCACGCACACTGGCCGCAGCTGCGGCAATGTTTATGGGGGCATTCAGCGTAGCATTTGCTGCGGATGAGCGACCGAATATTCTCTTCATCATCTCGGACGACCACGGTGTCAATGCCTTGGGTACCTGCGAGAAAGACAGCCCGGTGCCTCTGCCCGGTTTCCGCCGTTTGGCGAATGAGGGCATGGTGTTCGACCGCGCCTACTGCGCCAACTCCCTGTGTGGCCCCTCGCGAGCCTGCATGCTGACGGGGCGCCACTCGCACAACAACGGCTTTTTGTACAACTATGGTGGCCCCGCCTTCAACGGCGACCAGCCTACCTACCCCAAGATGCTGCAAAAGGCCGGCTACCAGACGGGTATTGTGGGCAAGTGGCATTTGATTTCTCGCCCCACCGGCTTCGACTCCTGGCAGGTATTCCCCAGCCAGGGGGATTACCTGAACTCCACCTTCCTCTCCGCCGGCCCCAACAATAGCACCCGCAGCAACCGTATGCGCGGGTATGTGACAGATGTGGTGACCAACATGGCTATCACCTGGATGGAAAGCCGCGACCGCAGCAAGCCCTTTGCCCTCGTGGTGGGTCACAAAGCCCCCCACCGCAACTGGCTGCCCGCCGTGCGCCACTTGGATATCATCAAGAAGCATGTGGCCAAGATGACTCCCCCCGCCACCCTGCACGATGATTGGAGCAACCGCCCCGAGTTCTTGCGCCACAACCGCCAAAGCGTCGGCTGGGACCTCTGCAACTGGAACGATAACCACCTCGTCTACTCCCGCATCCCCTTTGATGTGATGAAGGACATCGTGCCCAAGTGGCAGCTGCGCAACAAGCTCAAGAACGGCGAGTTTGCAGGGCAGGTGCCCGCCGATTTTGATATCGAGAAACACGAACCCCGCTTTGCCCCCAAGACCAATCTGGGCTGGAGCATGGATTGGATTGAACCCGGCTTGCAGGGTGTGTACCGCCAGTTCTACAATGCCCGCACAGATGAGTTTGTGGCCAACATGCGCGCGGGTAAGTACAAGACCCAGCAGGACATGACCGAGCAGCGCTGGCGCTGGTACATGGAAGACTACCTCGGCTGCATCCTCTCGTTGGATGAATCCATCTCCTCCCTGCTGGAGTACTTGGACAACGCCGGTCTCTCGGAAAACACGCTGGTGGTGTACGTGGGCGACCAAAGTTTCTACCTGGGTGAACACGGCTTGTACGATAAACGCTGGATTTTCGAGGAATCCATGCGCATGCCGCTCATCATGCGTTGGAAGGGCAAGATTCCTGCCGGCAAGCGCAGCCAAGCCATGGTGCAGAACATCGACTATGCACCCACGCTGCTTGAGCTCGCCAAGGCCGACACCCCGGAAAATACCCGTACCATGGAGGGTACATCCCTTGTGCCGCTGCTGGCCACGGGTGTGGCTCCCCAATTTGCCGACCGCCCGCTCTACTATGCCTTCTATGAGCAACCCGGCGAGCACAATGCACCCCGCCACGATGGTATCCGCACAGCGCGCTACACCTTTGCTCGCATTTGGACCCCCACCGGCGAGGAACGCAAAACCGGTGTTCGCAAACCGGAAAATGAATGGCTGCTCATCGACAACGAAAAGGATCCGCAGCAGATGAGCAACGTCTCTCAAGACCCGGCCTATGCTGATGTCATGCGAGACCTCACCGCTAAATACCATGCCGCGCGTGAGCAGTACCGTGTACCGGCTGATTGCCCCGGCTCCGGTCACCGTATCCCCGATTTCCTCCCCTCCTGGGGTCCCGGGGAGAATGACCGCATTAAGAAATAAGGCTCTTTCTAGCTCTTTTCCCCACCGTGTACGGATACACTCCGTACACGGTCTTCGTTTTTGTCCCATAAAGTTTGTAAGATACTCTAAATATACTTGACTGATTCATCAAAAAAAAGTAGCATATAGTCTGCGTTGGAGAGTAAGATTATCAATTTTCAGTATTAGCTTTATATGAAATTAGGGGTATTAACACATCCTGTAGCCGGTAATTATGGGGGCATGTTGCAAGCGTATGCCATGGTGAAAGCTCTCAATGATTGTGGGTATGAAGCTTATAACCTGGAATATGAACCGCGTAGTTTCCAACGGCGTTTGTCTCACCCCATCAAGCGTTTAAAAGACGGTCTGCGATCATTCTTGTACAGACATAAATTGGTTTCCACCAAAGCCAAGCCGCCTTTCCCGCTTGCACTGGCCTTGGGGAAGGATTTTCGCACCAAGTATATTCCTTCATTCAAGATTGATAGCCCGGAGGGAACCAATTTACAGGGGGTAGATGCTGTTGTGGTAGGCAGTGATCAGGTGTGGCGCAGAATATATGCTGCGCCTATGAAATCGTTGCCTTATTTCTTCTTGGGCTTTGTGCCGGAGGCTGTGCGCAAAGCCAGTATTTCGTATGCTGCTTCGTTTGGTACCGCCAATTGGGAGGGGAATGATGAGGAAACAGCTGAATGCGCCCGCTTGCTGAGTGAGTTTAAGGCGGTATCCGTACGCGAAAAGTCCGGGGTGGACATATGCCGCGATAGTTTAGGTACGCAGGCTATTCAGGTTGCCGACCCCACCCTTCTGTTGCAAAAAAAAGATTATGATAAGCTGATAGAGGCCGAGAATACCTACGCGCCTGAGGAGCCTTTTTTGAGTGCTTATGTGCTGGATAATAAATCCAACATAGAAAGCAGCCTTCGCGAGTTTGCCAAGTCTGCAAATGTTTCATTGCTTCACCTCAACGCCTTGACTCGCAACATAAGCAAGCACCTTAGCTTCCCGCTTTCCGTTTCGCAGTGGTTGCGCTTCATCCGCGATAGCCAATATCTGATTACGGATTCTTTCCACGGATGCGTGTTTGCCATCATCTTTAATAAGCCTTTTATTTGCCTTGGCAATAAAAAACGCGGTACTGCGCGTTTCGATTCTTTGCTCTCCACGTATGGCTTGCAGGGTAGGCTTGTGACGGAATTGACCATCGAAAATGTGCAAGCTGCACTTACAGCTCCGATAGATTGGGCGGCAGTAAATGCTATTCACGAAGCCGAGCGCGAGAGAGGCTTGCAATTTATTACCTCGAATTTATCAATGGCGTGATATTGAACCGGGCTGTTAGTTGCCGCGCCATGGGCTTTTATTTGCCGTAGCGCCGCAAGAGCTTTGCGACCTTGGTGCGCCCGCTTCCGGCAGAAGCCACGCTGTCTCTGTGGAGTTACTCAAACTTTGGGCCACATACGGCAAAAATGCCGAGTCAGGATTTTTCCCGACCCGGCATTTGTTAAAGGGGATGAGTGATGATTAGGGGACTGCCGTCCAGATAAGAGAGTCCGGATTGTACTTGGGCATCGGCAGGCTCTTCATCTTGAACTTGGTCTTGTTGATGAGCTCCAGAAGTTCCTTCTCGTTGGGCATGGAGAAGTTGGTGCGGAAGAGGTCGAAGTGTTGTTCAGGGTTCAGTACCTTGCCTTTGTTGTCGTACTTGGCCTTGCTCTTACCGCTGGAATCAAGCTCCTCAATCAAAAGGGCGAAACCGAACAGACCACCAATTTCCGACATGCAGATTTCAATCGGGTAGACCTGCCCTTCTTTCACATCGAACACAGTACCGCCAACCAAACCACCAGGGCCTGCATCTGAATTCCAGTTGGGTATACCATCCATGGGGATGATTTGGTAGCCGCGGTGCTTGCTGTCAGAACCGGCTTTGATGGCATCTTTGTATGCTTTGGAAGTACCTACGTTGGCATATTTGCCTTTCTCGTAGGTGCTGGGGATAATCCAGCCTGCTTCCAGTACGGTCTTGCGGTCGAAGCGCACGCCGAGGAAGTCGTCACCCACGCCGATGAAGCGGAACTTGCCGGTCTTGGGGGCGCGCACCTTGCCGCGGTACACGAGCACCCACGCTGCCGGCTTGAAGGTCTTCTCGTCTTCACCGAAGGCGATGGGGGCGTAACCGGCAGCGCAGCTGGGCATCATGAAGTTGGAGGCATAAAGCGGCTTCTTGGCCTTGTAGTAGCGCTCCAAAGAACCGGCTGACCATGTTTTAGTGAAGTTGTGTACAGCTTCCAGCAGTTTGTATTGATCTGCCTGTACAACGTGTCCTGAAGCATCCAGTTTAATACCATCGCGCGGGGCAGAACCGGTGCGCGTGCGCTTGATGTCGTACAGAGTACCGGTGAGGGCAGAGCCGCCGGCAGTGCCGGAGCCCAAGCCGGAGCCTCCATCGCCCAGGCCGGCGCCCAAGTCGCCATCCATGGAGAGCCCCATGTCAATATCGGTGTTGAAATCCAGCCCTTCCGAGGTACTTATATTCACCGGAGCCATGTTGACGGCGGTGGCACCCTGCGCCACGATGACGGAGGGGGAGACTTCTGCCGTGGGGGCAGAGGATTTCTGGGTGAGTTCCTTTTGCACCGGGGCGTTGGAGGGCGGGCCGTCCTCTGCCGGGGGTACGTAGGAGATGAACTCCGCCGGGATTTCACCGGCAATGTAGATGGTGGTGAAGACGAGCAGACCACCGCCCAGTAACATGAAGAGCAAGCAAGCACCGATGGAGGAGAGCTTGTTGCGCAGCTCGGCGCGGCGCAGCTCCTTCTCGGCCTCATCGCTCATTTGAATGTGTAGTGCCATAATTCAGAGTAGGGTGAAGTTTATTACACCGACATTCTAACATGGGCTCCACACTATGGCGAGCGCAAAACACCCTAATGAGTGTTACAACTGTGTTACAATACTGCTCAATAAGCCTCGTTATGGAGGTGTGGGGGGCGTTAGGGTACCACGGTCCAGATGAGGGAGTCTTCGTTGTAGGGAATCGCTTCGAAACCACCGGGAGCCAGGCACTTGGCTTCTTTGAGCAGTGTTTCTATTTCTTTTTTGTTGGGAAGGGAGAAATTGGTGCGGAAGATATCGTATTTTTTAGCTTTAGAGTTTTTGCCGTTGGTTACGTCTTCGATAAAAAGGACAAAACCAAACTTGCCACCGGGGATTTCAGAGATGGCGATTTCGATGGGGTAAGTCTGTCCTTCTTTTACCTCAAAGATAGTGCCGGCTGTCAGGCCACCCAATTCGTTGTTCCATATTTTGCACTCCGGAATGGAATTGATAAGCTCATAATCCTTGCGGTTGCGATCACGCCCACTTTTGAGGAGTTCTTGGTAATTTTTGAGATCTCCTGCACCGGAAACCCAGCACTTGCGTGGGTTTTCTTTATCCCACAAGGTGGGTAGACGGTAGCCGGCATCCAGTACGGTTTTGCGGTTGAATCGCACGGCGAGGAAGTCGTCTCCCGTGCCGATGAAGCGGAATTTGCCGCTTTTGGGGGCTCGCACATTGCCACGATATACAGCCAGCCATGCTGCCGGTTTGCATACCCATTTTTCTTTGGGTTGTGCCGGGTCTCCCACTTTGTATGCAATGGGACCATAGTCGGCCAGGCCTACCGGTAAGTAAAAGTTGGAGGCATACAGCTTTTGTTTAGAGGCGTAATAGCGATTTAAGCTACCGGCGTTCCAGTTGCGTTGAAAGAAGCCGGAGAGTACCTCGATAACCTTGTTTTGCTCTGAGGCTCCTTCTTTTAACCCTGTTGGTGCGCCTCTTTGCGTTTGTTTCAAATCGTAGAAAGTGCCTTCCAGTGCGGAGCCCCCGGCTGTGCCGGAGCCCAAGCCGGAGCCACCATCACCCAGGCCTGCGCCCAAGTCACCATCCATGGAAAGCCCCATGTCAATATCGGTGTTGAAGTCCAACCCTTCCGAGGTACTTATATTCACCGGAGCCATGTTGACGGCGGTGGCACCCTGCGCCACGATGACGGAGGGGGAGACTTCTGCCGTGGGGGCAGAGGATTTCTGGGTAAGTTCCTTTTGCACCGGGGCGTTGGTGGGCGGGCCATCCTCCGCCGGGGGGACATAAGAAATAAACTCTGCCGGGATTTCTCCGGCAATGTAGATGGTGGTAAAGACAAGCAGACCACCGCCCAGCAGCATGAAAAGCAAACATGCGCCGATAGAGGAAAGTTTGTTGCGCAGTTCTGCGCGCCGCAGCTCTTTCTCGGCTTCTTCGCTCATTTGGATGTGTAGTGCCATAGCAAGAAAAAGGGTAATTTATACCAAAATAGTATACATTAAAGGCAAAAGCAAGCTTAAAAGAGAGCAGAAGTGTTACAACTGCGTTACAGGGTGATGCCCAGTTGCTCCGGCAGGGCAATGCGTGGGCGCTCGGTGAGGATTTCTCCGCCGTGGGAGCCCACGGCTATCATATGCTCAAAGTGCGCGGCCCAGGAGCCATCGCTGGTTACGGCAGTCCAGTCATCCTCCAACACCTTCACGCGGAAGGAGCCGAGGGTAATCATGGGTTCAATAGCCAGAATCATTCCTCGCTTGAGGCGGGGCAGGGGGTATTTGGGGCGGTAGTTGGGAATCTGCGGTTCCTCATGCAGGTGGCGCCCCACACCGTGGCCCACATAATCCCGTACAATGCCAAAGCCAAAGGGTTTCACATAATCTTCCACCGCACCGCAAACATCTGCCAGCGGGGCTCCCTGCTTGGCGGCGGCAATGGCGCGGAAGAGGGATTCCTCCGTCACCGCCAGCAGGCGGCGTGCTTCCTCGCTTACATTGCCCACGGCCACGGTCATGGCATTATCACCATACCACCCATCCACAATGGCCCCGGCATCCAAGCTCACAATATCTCCATCTTGAATGACGCGCGAGCCGCCGATGCCATGCACCACTTCCTCATTTACCGAGATACAGAGCTGCCCGGGGTAGCCTGCGTAGCCCAAGAACGCATTGCCGCATTTTTCGCGGCGGAAAAGCTCGGCTGCGTAGTCATCAATCTCTTTGGTGGTGATACCGGGCTTGATGATGGGCATCAAATCCATCAGAATACGGGCAGAAACCTCACCTGCTTTGCGCAGCTTGCTGATTTCATTCGGATTGCGTACGGGGATGCGTTCGGCCATGGTGCGGGCATTATATCATACTCTCGCCAAAATGCAATGCCGGGTTTTAATGCTTTTTCACCATTATTTTGGCGCGGCCGGAGGCGGCCAGGAGGCCTTGCTGGGTGCCTTCGGTGATGATGCGGTCGTGTTCATTGACGGCACCGCTCACCGCCACCATGTTGCCTTGGGAAAGACCGGTGGTCACCGGGATGAGGGAGACACGGTTTTGCTCATCGACACTCAGCAGCACGCTTTTGCCTTGAATGGAGACGAGGGCTTGCTGTGGCACGAGGAGGGCTTTCTGTGGCTTGCTGATTGGAGCCCGCACCCGTACAAACATGCCCGGGCGCAAGAGTTCATCGGGATTGGGCGCCTGGGCATCCAGCATGAGGGTGCCGGTGGTGTTGCTCACCATGTTGTCTACACCGGTAATGGTGGCCGGGGTCGGGTAGGTGGCGCCGTTGGGCAGAATAAGTTGCAGCTTGGCGCCGGGGCGCAGCGGGCCACTCGGCCCGCCTTGGTTGAGCCATTCCCGGCTGCTGATGCTAAAGTGGATGCTGATGGGATTTATGCTGTTGATGAGAACCATGGGTGTGCCCTGCGGGGAGACATAGCTGCCCACATCTGCTTGGCTAAAGCCGGTGATGCCGTCGATGGGGGCATGCAGGGTACAGTAGTCTACGTCTGTGCGGGCCAAATCCGTATTGGCTTTGGCGGCCTCCAGCGCGGCCGCAGCTGCGTGTTCCCGTTGCACGGCATCTGTGTACGTTTGGCGGGAGATGGAGCCACCCGCCACCAAAGGTTTGTAATAAGCAGCATTTTGGCGGGCTTCATCATAATTGGCTTGGGCTTGTTCCTGCTGTTGGCGGGCGCGGGCCAGGGCTTGTTCGTAGCGCGTGGGGTCGATGCGGTAGAGCACTTGCCCCTTGCGCACCAATTCCCCCGTACCAAAGAGTTTTGCGGAGACGTAGCCGCTGATTTGGGGTTCAATTTCAGCAGAACTACCGCCATAGAGAGCCCCAATCCACTCCTTGTACTCTGTTACCTCTCCCCACTGCGGTTGCTGCACCAGCACAGTGTAGACCGGTAGTTGGGAGGTGTTGTTGGTTTGCTTTTTGCATGCGCTCAAACTGAGCAGGGGCAAAAGCACGAGACAAAGGAAGGCAAGGGGGCTTTTCATAGCTGAGGATAGGACGCCTGCCGGGCTTCGTTACCTCAAAAGTTGTTGGAGAAGCGCCGTAATCTGTTGTTTTTGGCCTAAATTGCATACAAAGTGATAAAAAACAGAGCTCGATAGCGTACTCATTTGCGAGATACATTTTTACCATGAATATCCGCCAGATTGCAATAGCTATGGTAGGCTGCTGTGTAGCACTGGGAACAGTGACGCCGGCAGGTGCAGTCTCGCACACTATGCACCAGGTGCAGAGCGAGCATCCTTTCCTTTACGAAGGTCTTTATCCCTCATGGTCTGCCATGACCCCCGAGCAGGGCTTGGTAGATGCCCGCCAAGCGTTGGCAGATGCCCGCCGCCAAGTGGAGGAGCTTTGCAAGGTGACCCCGGAGCAAGCTAATTACGATAATGTATTCGGTGCGTATGAGCGCCTCAATGCAGATGTAGATCAAGTGGGTACTTTCCTCTACCACATGTCATCCGTGGTGGATAATCCTGACTTGCGCAAGGCGCAGGAGGAACTCATCCCGGAGATGACGGCTTTTTCATCTGAGCTGATTGGCAATGAAAAGCTGTGGCAGGTTATCAAGACCGCTGCGGCCCAAGCGTGGGTCAAAGAGCTGTCTCCGGCGCGGCAGCGTTTTGTGCGGCAGATTGTGGATTCATTCCGCGATAGCGGTGCAGATTTGTCCCCCGAGGGGAAGAAACGCCGCGCCGAAATCATGGAGGAACTCTCCGGCCTCACCTTGCAATTTGGTAAGAATGTGCTGGATTCTCAGAATGCTTGGGAGCTGGTCATCGATGACAAGTCCAAGCTGGATGGCTTGAGCGAAAACTGGCTCACAGCTGCGGCAGAAGCAGCGCAGAAGAAAGGCTATGGCACAGCGGAGAAACCCTGCTGGCTCATCACTTTGGATTACACCAGCGTGGGGGATGTACTGCGCCTGTGCACGGTGGAAGAAACACGCCGCAAGTGCTGGGAAGGGCAGAATACCATAGGGCGTGTCGGAAAGTACGATAATGCTCCCATCGTGGCTCGTGTGATGGAGTTGCGCCGCGAGCTTGCAAGTCTCTTGGGGTTCAAAACCTTTGCAGATCTCAAGGCAGCTCACCGCATGGTGGGTAGTGGGGATAATGCCATGAGCTTTATCGACAATATGATGCAGAAGGTCAAACCGGCCTACGAGCAGGAGTGCGCAGAGTTTTTGGAATATGTATCACGCAAAAAGGGTAAGAAGGTGGATGCCATTGCCCCTTGGGAGCGCCGTTACTACATGAATATGCTCTCCCGCGAGCGCTATAACTTTGACCCTGAGCTGCTCCGCCCCTATCAGGAGTACAACCGTGTGCTCAAGGGCATGTTCTCCATCTACCAGAATCTTCTCGGCATCACCATCACCGAGCTGCCGACTGTGCATGTGGCTTCCGGATCTGCCACGGTAGAGGGGGCTGTGGAAGTGTGGCACCCCGATGTGCGTGTTTTTGCTGTGAGCGATGCCGCCACCGGCACCCATTTGGGTTCCTTCTACTTGGATCTTTTCCCCCGTGCCAGCAAACGAGCCGGTGCCTGGGTGATGCCGCTCAAATACGGCACGCCTGCTCAAAACGGCAAGCCACATACGCCGCACCTGGCATCCTTGGCCGGTAATATGACTGCGGCTGTGGGGGATAAGCCGGCTCTTTTCTCTCACTATGATGTGGAAACGCTCTTTCATGAGTTTGGCCACATGATGCACGTGATGCTGGGCGATACAGAAATTGTCTCCCACTGTGGTACCAGCGTGACCTGGGACTTTGTGGAGTTACCCAGCCAGTTGTTCGAGAATTGGACTTGGGATGTCGCCGGCATTGCCACCTATGGCTACCACTATGAGACCGGCGAGCCCATCCCGGCAGAATTGGTGCAAAAGCTTCTTTCCAGCCGTTTCTTCATGCCGGCTTCCGATATCATGGGGCAGCTTTGCATTGCGAAGCTGGATATGGAGATGCACGTCAACTACGATGAAAAGTTCAAGGGCCTTTCCTTGGATGATGCAACCGATCGCCTGCTGGATCCCTGGCGTCTCAAGTTCACAGAGCGCAGCTCTTCCATCATGCGCCATCTCACCCACTGCATTACCGGCGGTTATGCTGCGGGCTACTACTCCTACAAGTGGGCCGAGGTGCTGGCGGCAGATGCCTTTACCCGCTTTGCCAAGGAAGGCGTGATGAACAAGAAAACCGGTATGGATTTTCGCCGCGAAATCCTTTCCCAAGGCGATAGTAAGCCTGCCGGGGATATATACCGCAATTTCATGGGGCGCGACCCCAATCCGGATGCGCTTTTGCAAAAACAAGGCCTTATCAAGTAACAACAAATTAGCATAGTACCCCGGCGGCTCGTCCTCTCGATGGAGGATGAGCCGCCTTCTTTCTTGGTTGCTACGGGGGCGGAAATATGCTAGGATGCACGCCGTAGCAGCGGGGAAGGGCGACTGATGCGCCCCCTTTTTCTCTCCCCGCTGCTGATTCCTGCTCACAAACATGAAAAGCGAACCGAACCGGTACCTGTGGTGGCCTTTGTATATATTCTATACTCTGCTGGCATTTGTTGTGCTGCGTTTTGGCTTCTCTTCCACGGGGCTTTGCATGCATTGGCGCCCGGATTATGATGCCAATATATACCATCTCATAGGTCGGGGGTGGATGGAAGGTATCAGGCCCTATGTACAGCTCTCAGATTTGAAAGGTCCGCTTGTTTTTTTACAATGTGGCTTGGGTAGCCTGATTAGCCCGAATTCATTTTTGGGGGCAAGTTTGTTGCAAGCGCCGGTGGTAGGATTGGGGCTATTATACGCCTGTAAGTGCGCCTCTTTGTTTGTGGGGCGTGGGTGGGGGCTGGTTGCAAGTGGGTTGTTATTTATCTATGTGTGGTATTTTGGGGTGAATCCCTCTGCTACGGTGCTGACGATGCAATACATCAGCCTTTACCATGTATTGAAATGCCTGGTGAGAGGGGAGAGCCTGGGGCGTTGGCCGGTGTATGCCATGGGCCTGTTTGTGGGTTTGGTGCTGCTTATCAAATTTAATTTAGCCGCTTTTTGGGTTCCCCTGGTGTTGTATACCCTCATGTGCAAGGAATGGTGGCGCCAAGCGGGGCTGTTGCTGGCGGGGCTTGCTACAGTATTGCTACCGGTGTGCGTGGGCTTGGCGTGGGCGGGCCTGCTCACAGCTTGCTGGCAGGAATATGTACTCACCGCTGTGCTCTATGGGAGTAGCGGTGTAGAGCACTCTGCCTTGGTTCAGAGTGGGTGGGAGCTATTGGCCGAAATGCTGCCGGAGCATCTTTACAAGAAGGGCTCCCTCATCCTCAAGGCGGTGTGCGGGGGTGTGCAGTTGTTCCTGTGGCTCTTGTTGCCACGGCTGGTGCGGGTGCTGTGTGTTCGTGCGTATTATATGGTGCTGGGGGGCTCTTTCCTGCTCTCTCTTGTGGCGATTTTTGGCGGGCAGTACCATTATTCGCATTATTACTTTTCTTTTTTGCCCTTTGTGCTGCTTAGTTTGGTATGCGCCGTGCGGGTGTTTCAACGCAGTTGGGTGTGGACCCGGCAAGAGGTATTTGCGGGGGGCTTAGGGGTGCTGCTTTCCGTGTTGCTGGCACTTCTTTCTGCCCTGCTGGCTGTTTATGTGAAAGAATACAGACCCCACAACGGGGTGGCGGCCATTTGCCACTCCTCTCAATCGTTGGTCCGCTGCTTGCAGGGGAACACCTTTGTGTGTACAGACCCCTCTGCTTGCCTGCATTTGTACCGCCTCACCGGCACAACTCCGCCTATTCGCCATTTTGTGCCGCAAATGGTGCCTCACGGGCAGCAAAAACATCACCAAGAGCTGCTGAAATGTATACAAAATAACCAAGTCCGCTATCTCGTTTGTACGATGGTGCAAAAGAACCATACAGAAAAATTAATCAGGGAAAGCGGCATACCCTACCGTCGCATCCTGTTGACACCGCCGGATTTCCCTCCTTACCCGCCCCTGACGGCTTATACCCCCTTCTGCCTGTACGAACGCCTGTAACCGCGCGCCCCTACTGCGCGTATTGCCTCAAAAAAATTCGCCGGATGGGGGGGATAGCTTCATAAAATGCTCTCAGGTTTCATGAGGAGGAAGAGCCTTTTTAGGGATTTTTGGATATTTTCCTCCAATTCGATAGGATCGAGGGATTCCCTCAGGGCTATAAGGTTTCTTACTCGAGAGTAGAATCGAATAATATTTTTAGTTGATTTGTAACCAGTGAGTTCCACTAATTGCTTCAGGAGTTCTCCCTTAGCTTTGCTAGAGTGAGCCTTTCGATACTTTGCTGCGTTTGAATCCTGTAACTCTATTATTGCTTGTTTACTCATTTTGAGTGATATGTGTATACGTTAGTTCCCGATTTATGAGGCATCCAGCTTTTCACGTGTCAGCCTAACTCGTAAGAAGTGTCAGTTCGGTGACTGGATTTTTGAGTCAATGCGGCCCTTTGCAATTTGAAATCCTCTCGCTTTGCCACAAACATCGGGCTTGCTTTTCGGGCAGGATGTGGGCAGACGTTATGACACCCGAACATATTGTTGCAGTAATAGATTACGGCTAACAGTATACACAGTTGATTGTGCGCCGCGTGCGCGAGCTGGGTTTCCTGGCCAAGTTGTATGCGCTGGAAGATTTGCATGAGATTAGCAATCCCGGTGCCATTATTCTTTCCGGTGGCCCCCGAAGCACCTCGGAGCCGGATGCCCCCGATATTGATTTTGAATGGCTCACCTCTTTCGGTGTGCCGGTGTTGGGCGTGTGCTACGGCATGCAGTTGCTCAACATAAAGACCGGTGGCACGGTGCGCCCCAGCAACAAGCGCGAGGATGGCCTCGCCGCTTTGGTGCCCGATAAGCTGGAGGGCTTGTATGCGGATATGTCTCCCTCATCTCAGGTATGGATGAGCCATTCTGACACGGTGGACCACTTGGCTGATAATTGCAAGGTCATTGCCCGCAATAGCGAGGGGGTGCCCGTTTCCCTGCAGTGGGGTGATCAGATGTTCGGCATCCAGTTCCACCCGGAGGTGACCCATTCGCATGAGGGGCGCACCATTTTGCGCAATTTCCTTTCCTACGCCAAGGATTTGGCTCGTTTCGATATTGGTGACTTCAAGCGAGAGCTTATCGAGGACATTCGCGCTAAGGTGGGTGATAAGCAGGTTGTGTGCGGTGTGTCCGGTGGTGTGGACAGCACGGTGTTGGCCGTGCTTTTGCATGAGGCCGGCGTGAACGTACGCTGCATTTTTGTGGATAATGGCCTTTTGCGCAAGGATGAG
>JAFQGD010000014.1 GCA_017398355.1 Akkermansia sp.
ATGCTCGTCCCCTTCGCATCCAGAGCAAGCGTGCAGTAGTCATCGCTGATACCCAGCAACTCATGCAAGTCGGAGGTACTCATCTTGACGGACTTGAAGGTGAAAATCTTGAAGGCTTTGCCCTTGTCCACATCCTTCTGCGTCACCGCAAAGCCGAGGTTCAGGTCGATATTCGAGTTGAATGTGAGGGCTTGCTTCACCTTGATTGCCTGCAACTTGGTGCCCGTCATATTGAGCGTGCAATCACCGAGCGTCAGGTTGGCGGCGGAGAGCGCCCCGCTGAGGGTCAGGCTGCTGCCGCTGCCTACTACGCTCAGATTCCCCGTCACATTCAGAGCCATGGGCTTATTCTTCGCCACATCCACCAGCGTGAGCGTGGAGTTATTCAGCGCCAAATTGCCCGCCACCTTCATGCTGCCGTTGGCGTACAGCGTGGAATCGGTGAGCGCACTCGTCATTCCTTTGCCGGAGAGGGCGATGCTCTGGGCAGCATTCTTGTTCGTCAGGTAAATATCCGTATTCTTAGCCGTCAGTTTAGTGGCAGTGAGCTTACCGGAGAAATCAAGCTCAGCATCGCTCAAATTGACATCACCCTTGAAGCTCATGGCCTGGGGCTTAGCATTCAGCATGCTCAATTCACCACCTTTCATCGTCAGGCTGTTGGCGGTCAGCTTGCCGGCAGAAATCAGCTTACCACCGGAAATGGTGATAGCGGAGGTCTTGGCATTCATCGCCAATCCCTTAGCGCTGGCCGTCAACGTGCCGTTTTCTGTGATATTGAGTTTATCTACCGTCAGCTTCGCCTTATCCCCCAGCGTGACAGCACCGGTCACCTTGACCGTTCCCGTGCCGGAGAGAGCGCCATTGATGAGGCCGCCCGAGAGCGTGGCATCTTTGATGAGGTTGAGCTGAGAGCCCTTCATCAGCTCTCCGCCGCTCATGGTGAACGTACCGGCATACTTCTTGCCACTCTTGATGGTGGCAGACCCGGAAAGCGTGATAGCATTGCTAATGGTCTTACCGGAAAGATTCAGCGTGCCGCCGGAGAGCTCAATATCGCCGCGACCGAAGGACGCAGCACCCTTGGCATTCACGATGCCGTTTTTAATGGTAGTGCCGCCACGATAGGTATTCCCATCATTCATCGTGATTTTGGCCTTGGCCCCGGCATCAATCAAGACATGAGCATTTCCGGTAATGGCACCGGAATTGTTTGATTTGAGAGTCAACGCTTTTGTGGGGCTAAGAGTCACCATGCCCGGGGCAACTTTGCTCACGATAGTGACATTTCCATCCCCAATTGAGACGGCATCCCCATTGGAGAATCTTGTTTCTTTACCGGCGGCATTCACCCAACCGGCAGACCCTACTTTCCACACATCTTTCTTATCCCCACACCAGGTGATATTGGAGCCGAAGACATCCAGCACCAAGCCACTGCCATCCACATAGAGCGAATAGTAATACTCCATGCCTTGCAAGGTGATAGCAGACGTGTCGCCACTGACAGATTTCGCCGAAATGAGAGTGTACGATTCACCGGCCAGGTACTTCCCATCCAAACGGAGGGTGAAATCATCTAAATAGAGAGAATCAGACACGCTCAGGGTGGAGAGGTTTTTCAGCGTAAGCGTTCCCTTACCGCCCAATTCCAGCGAGCCGGAGACTGCGGTATCAGCCTCTACAAGCCACGATTTGCTACCGGCAATAGTAAAATCACCGGCAAGCGAGGCTCCGCTCAGAGTCACAGTACCGGAGGAAACATGAGAAGCGCCGGTTGATGTATTTTTCAGCGTGCCACCCTCCAATTGAGCGTTGCCTTTTATTGCAGAAGACGTGCGGAGTTCACCTCTATGCAGAGTCAACTGCCCACTTGCCGCCTCCGCATGGAGGAGAGAGGCATTGCCGTTGACAACGATATTGTTGGCAACACTCACCCCGCGCAAATCCAAAGAGCCACCCGACATCGTCACAACACCGGAACCGAGCGCATTTTTATGGGTGGCAATGAGGGAGCCCGATGATATACTCGTACCACCGCTGTAGCTATTATTGGCGGACAATGTAACGTGTCCACCGGCAACAGAAATAGAACTAGTACCGGCCACAGTTGCTTGAATATCAGGAGCAAAGTCTCCGGCAGCGGAAGAAATCTTCGTATTATTCAGCGAACCGGCAATCACCGCATCATCGGTGAGGAATACGCTACCGCTACCGGACGCCAGCTTTGCCGACTTGTTGACATACAGAGAACCTCCGTTGACATTGATTTTTTCCAAAGCACCACCTGCTTTCGCCTCAATATCTGAGACTTTGGCGGTGTGGTTTGCTCCAACGTAGTAGGTGCTGTAATCCGTCACCACCTGAGTAGTTGCAACACCATCATTTCCCAGAGTCAGCTGCACATCACCATGCGTAATCAACGCAGAACTGTTCAATGTGCCGCTATTGTTCACCAATTGAAGGCGCAAAAAGTCTCCCACCGAGAATCCGCTATCTTCCCCATCCGTATATGAGGCTTTCACGCTTTCCAAATCTCCCACATTTGTCACATCCAACGTGCCGGAGATATTGAGCGTACCGGTATTGGTCAGCACATTGCTCAGGATATTGCTGCCGGAAAGCGTATTTGTACCGAACAAGGTAGCAGACAAGGTGCCGCCGGTCAGGCTCAGGCTTGCCCCGCTGATGCGGCCACTCAAATCGCCGGAAGAGAGCAGAATATCGCCACCTGCGGCATCCACCTTTGCCGAAGCATTGGCCCGGAGCGTACCACCTGCCATATCGATACCTTTCAACGCGCCACCGGACTTGGCAATCATATCCGTTACCGTAGCCGTATGATTTTCGGTGATGTAATACGTTGTGAAATCAGTCTTACCTTCGGCTGTTGCCACACCGTCATTGCCCAAGGTGAACTCCTTATCGCCATGAAGGATGCGAGCCGAGCAGTTAATCGTGCCGGTATTGTTGACCAAACGGATGCTATAATCGCTCCCGGTCTTGAAACCATTGCAGCCACCTTCCGTGAACGATTCACCGGATGCCGTCAAACCACCCACGTTCGTTACATCCAACGAACCGGAGATATTGAGCGTACCGGTATTGGTCAGCACATTGCTCAGCGTATTGCTGCCGGAAAGCGTATTTGTACCGGACAAGGTTGCAGAGAGCGTGCCACCGGAAATGCCCAGCTTTGCCCCGCTGATGCTACCGCTCAGCTCACCGCCCGTCAGATTAATTTCACCGCCCGTAGCCTTGATTTCCATGGAGGAATCAGCGGTCAACACGCCTCCCGTCATGTCAATACGTTCAAGGCGTGAGGCGGATTGGCTCACCATATCGGAAACGGCAGCGGCATGCCCGTTTCCTATGTAATAGATGCTATAATCCGTCACTGCATCGGCCAGAGCAAAACCGTTGTTGCCCAATGTCAAATCTACGCTACCATGCTTTACTGTGGCAGTACTGTTAATCGTGCCGGTATTCTCCACCAATTTAATGCTGTGGGCACTTGTAGTTTTGAAGCCATTGGTACCCCCGGCCGTATAGGTGACACTTGAGCCGGACAATGCTCCCACGCCCGACACATCCAACGTGCCGGACACATTCAGAGTGCCGGTATTGGTCAGCACATTGCTCAGCTTGTTGGAGCCGGAAAGCGTGTTGCTACCGGTGAGCGTGGCCGTCAGCGTGCCGCCGGTGATACCCAGCTTTGCTCCGCTGATGCTACCGCTCAATTCACCCGCCGACAGCCTGATATCGCCCCCCGTAGCGAGCAATTCTGCTGTTTGGTTGGCGTTCAGCACGCCACCTGTCATCTCGATAAGCGCCAACGCACCGCCGGATTTACCTGCGATGGTGGACACGGTAGCGGTATGCCCCTGCGTGATGTAGTAAGTGGAGAAATCCGTTTTACCTTTCACAGAAGCCACACCGGAGTTGTCCAAGGTCAGGATCTCCTTTCCGTGGCGCACAATCGCACTGTTGTTGATGGTGCCGGTATTATTGATAAGCTTGATGCTGTAATCGCTCCCGGTCTTGAAACCATTGAGGCCTCCTTCTGTGTACGTTTCGGGGGAAACTGTCAGCGCCCCGATGTTGGTAGCATCCAGCGTGCCGGAGATATTGAGCGTACCGGTATTGGTCAGCACATTGCTCAGCGTAATGCTGCCGGAAAGCGTATTTGTACCGGACAAGCTTGCAAGCAATTTGCCACCGGAAATGCTCAGCGTGGAGCCACTAATACTGCCGCTCAGATTACCGGCAGACAGGCGAATTTCCCCGCCGGAAGCATTCACCGTGGACGAAACAGAGGCATCGGCTTGCAGGATACCCCCTGTCATATCAATCATCCTCAATGCGCCACCGGATTTGGAACGAATGCCGGATACAGTAGCCGAGTGGCCTGCCGTAATGTAGTACGTTGTATAATCCGTCTGCCCCTGTGCCGTTGCGATGCCGTCCTCCCCTAAGGTAAAGCGGACTACGTCACGGTAGACCTCTACACCATCAGCAACAATAACGCGACCATCTCCGCTATTATCAATGACTTTAACACTACAAGATGCCCCTGTTCGGAATCCATTATTTCCGCTTTCGGTATACGAGTAATCGCTATAGATTAAGCCACCCAATTGCTCGATGTTTAAAGGTCCATCAATATACAAAGTTCCCGTGTTACTCAATACATTTCTCAACTTACCGGAAAGAGAATTCGTGCCGGATAATGTTGCAGAAACCGTACCGTAGTTACCCGCAATGCTCAGCTTCGTGCCGCTGATGTTACCGCTCAAATTACCGTTTATATGCTCAATATTCCCCCCCGTAGTCTCTACTGCAATGTCCCTATCTGCCGACAAATCTCCACCGGACATGCGGACATTTTCAACATATATAGCCGTAAGGCCATCATCTGACACTTGGGTTTTAAAAGAAGAAACCGTTGCACGATGGCCATCCGTGATGTAGTAAGTGGAATAATCAATTTCTCCCTCTGCGAAAGCCACACCATCATTCTGCAACTCCATTTCAACATCCCCGTACCACACAGTAGCATTTGCATATAATTTCCCTGTCCCCTCCACCACTTTAATGCTGTGGGAGCTGGATATTTGGAAACCGTTGTTGCCACCCTTTGAGTATGTGGGACCGGGGGCGATGATTCCCTCCATATTCGAGGCATCCAGCGCCCCTATAATCGTGAGCGTACCGCTATTGGATATAGGCGAATGCAGCTCCCAAGCGATGCCGTCTTGTATGGTCATCGTACTCGTTCCGGAATTGGAAACTTGACCTCTACCTGTTGCCTTATTGTTCCCGATGGTCAATTTAGCAGAATTGAGCACCGTATTGCCGGTATAGCTACTTGCTCCCGACATCGATACGTTGCCGGATACGGATACCCCACCCTGCCCGCTCAGGGCAGCTTTTACGCTTCCCCCTGCAAGTGTGGCTGTCTTACTCAGCCGAATCGTATCACCGGAAAGGCTACCGGAGGACAAGGTAAGCTTGCCACCATAAGAACCGGCTCGGCTCAATGTAACATTGCCGGATACTGTAATATCATTTGACAATGTATTATTTGCCATATCCAGCTCGCCACCTGTCATGGTCACGCCACCGGTTCCCAATGCTGAGGAGCTCCGGGCAATAAGCGTCCCGGCCGCAATCGTTGTGCCACCGGTATAGGTATTGGCCGTACTGATATCCAGCGTACCGGCGCCTGTTTTCGTAAGCGAGGCAGCCCCGGTAATGGAACCACCCCCGGAGAATAAAACAGTTCCGCCGGCGTGGCTCACCGTCACAGCTTTCGGTTTCAACGCGCCGGACAAAGTCACATCTGCGCTTTTGATGAACGCCGCCGTATCGCCATCATAGTAGTTGCTATCCGTTGTGGAAGATGACCATAGCGATTCTGCATGCCCGGTTTTCACAGCCCACGTGCCGGAATTGGCATTCCAAGTAAGTGTGGTCGGGGTCGTGCGGGGCAGGAACAACCCGCCACCAACTATGGTGTATACAAGAGATTGGTATTGTACACCGTCAATCGTTTCCGTCACAATACGAGAATTTTCCAACTCCCCGCTCAGGCTAATGGTGCCGGTACTGCGTACAAGGAGATAATCTGCAGAGAACATCTTCTCCGCATCACACGCTACGGTGATGCCGGAAAGTGTCAATGAACCACTCATGCTCACCACAGCTTGCTCCATGTGAGAAGTGGTAAGATTCAACGTCCATGTGCCACCTTCCACCGCAGAGGCGGTAATGGTATTATGGCCGGAGAATTGCGCAGCGGTGCTTACCAACGAGGAGGCTTGAATCGTCCCGTTGTTCATTACCAAACTTGTACCGGTATTGATTTCGGCATCCGATCCCAATGAAGAATTGCGAACCTGCACGGAAGAAGCCGACAAATCATTCTTCACCCACAATGTACCGCCCTGCACATCCACCGTGCCATTGAAGAGGGACATATCACCCATGAAATGCTGCTCTCCCTTACCTTTTTTTACCAGATTCAAGGAATCGTAGACAGCACCGTAAAAGGCAAAGTTTTCTTTTGTATTGAGCGTAAGCGTGTGAGTGGACTTGTCGATGAAAGACGATATATTGGACGAATGAGGTAACTCCCTCACACTATTCTTAAAAGCACCACTGTAGAGATATACGCGTGTCACCGGGTTTTTCGTAGAGCCAAGGCCTCCCAGCTCGACATCTCCATCTATACCCAAAGCAGTAATGAATTTTGCGTTCGAATCAGGGTCGTTGCAAGGTCGAATCGTCTTGATGAAAACATCACCCTCCAAAGTCATGCTCTTAAGTTCCAAGACAGTGGCTTGGTCTTGAGCCGCATTGGACCAGCTTATGCTATCATGCAACAAGGTTATGGTACCCGAGTAGCCGGCACTCCCCAGATTTGCTATACGGAATAAATTAAGTGTGTTGTATGACTGGCCATGCAGATTCAGATTGCCGGATCCGGAGAATGAAGTAATGTTTGTATTGGAGCGAAGCCCGGTGTACCCCTGCCAGCTGCGGGAGATAATGGTACCACCACCAGACTCAACATCCAAAGAAGAAATATCCCGAACAAATGGTGTAGCATTTTCGTAGGATGAAGGATCGTAAGTATTTGCGTAGAGAAGAGTTCCTCCATCCAGATTCAATGAATTGATAATCAAATAGCCTCTTGTAATACTCCCGTAGGATAGTGTCGTTCTTCCGTAAAGAGTCAAATGACCGGAGATTGACACATTTGCATTCTCTCCGAATTTATTGTAGAGAAGATTGTTTTCATCCCCCACCACAGCAGTTCCATCCACCTGTAGATGTAAATCTTCTGCAAATGTTGCACTACCACTTAACACAGAAAACTGCACCTCTGCCCCTTGAGCAACGCTCAACTGACCGGATCCTGTGGCCGGGGCTGTAAAGGAACCATTCCCCAGCAAACGCAACTCACCATCTGCCAATATGTTAAAATTACCGGCAACGTTTCCCGGAACAGCAAGTGTCACACGCGGTGAAAGAGCAGAATCCGTCTCTCCAATCGTAACGTTGCTCAGCACATTATTGCTCTGCTCCAGCGTATAAACAACAGCACCGGAGGAAGCTCCGTTTTGGAAAACCAAGGAACCATTGGCTCTAACAAGCCCACGTATTGTCAAATCCTCTGCATTATTGAAAACAGCACCGGCAGAGGCATCAACGGTGAGTTTCCCCATAGAAGAGACCTCCTCAAAGGTAGTCACTGCACTCAATACCTGAACGGTGGTGGAGGGCGCAGCACTCAAGCCGCCAATGGTATTATTCCCCGTAGCGGCCAATTTCAATTGAGAGGAGCCCACCATGGAGATGCGGTTTCCCTCCAAGGATGCCAGATTGGATTGCAGGACGGCATCTCCACTCAGAGCAATACTATCCATCACCGCAAGCACTCCCGTTGCACTCCCATCCTTCAGTACATAGGAACCTTCCGTCACCTGCATGGCGTAGGGGGAAACGACACCATTGACTAACACATCGCCGGATGCTTGCCCGTTGAACACCAATATGTACGGATTCAACGATGAATTCATGGCGGAGAAATCCACACCATGCACCTTTTGAATGATGGGATTGTACTTGATGTAAAGAGTATTATTGCTAAAACTCAAAGTACCGTAACCAGTCTGAAATATAGAGTCCCAATTACTCAAACCATCAGCGAAATGAATAAGCGCGTAGGAAGAACCGCTTGTTGCAGCTCCTGTATAATCAACACGAATGGAGGAAGAGGCAGACAACGCACCATCGAATTCCAGCAAAGCTCCCGGCGTCGAGTATTGGAACACCACATGATCGGAAACATTCATTGTCGACGCGCTCAGGGAGCTATTGGCAGTAATCAGCAACGAACTGTGAGCCCCCAAAGTCAACGCATTGAACTGAGCCGTGCCGCTATTGAGTTTGAACACGGCTTCAGCATTAACGGTAGCTGTTGAGTAAGTCATTTTGCTACCCTTCCCCAGTTCAAATAATCCACGTTGCACCAAAGCCGTGTTACCGGAAATGGAGACATTGGAGAATGTAGTATCGGCGCTGCCGGAAACGATCAATTTCTCAGCTTGGATGGAAGCAGATGATGCACCGGTGAATGAATAATTGACACTGTTGTTTGCCAGAATCATCTCTGAGGTACTCAGTGTACCCTGCACCGAAACCTTGCCATCTTTTGCATAATCGTCAAAACGCACTTTCCGTCCGGCATCTGCATACGCAGGGAAATAATCGTCTCCCACTTTCACCTCCCATCCCGTAGTGGCATCAGGAAGGGCCTCACCAATAGAATATGCTTGAGGGGCTTTCCATGTACTCTGCTTACCTGTCCACACCAGAGGATTCTCTGATGAACTGTAGCTTTCATACATTTGTAGCAAAGTTGTCGGTGTATTGATGCTGGAGATACTCTCTATCTGCCAATCTATGCCAGCATAGATCCACAGATTCTTGCAGGCAGCATCCTCATACAGTTGGTATGTTCCATCTGCGTATTTCACATAAAGCGTGTACAGTTTATAGGTCTGGTCATCGGAATTGGTGACTTGAATTGACTCCAGCATCCCCATATCATCCACACTAAAACCATAGAGAGTCAATGAGTGACCCCAACGGGATCCCCCCTCATAATGACCCAAGCTCAATTCTGCTATATGGCCTTGACGCACCACTTGGTATGAACCATCTTTCTGCTTCTCCATGCCCAAGTGAGATGCCATCGTCTCAGCCATGGAAGCAGGGTCGATAGCATCTGCAGGCGAATACACTGTGGTATCATCTTCGCCAAAATATTTGTAGAAGAAGCCGGCTTTGCCTGTATATTTCAAATAGCCGGTTTGGTTATAGTAATCATCATAAACGCCACTTAAATACCAGTCAGCAGCCATCGTTAGATTACCGCCGTAATTTTCCCAGTTGTCGTAGAAAAACATTCCCAACTTAAGGGATTGGGTACCGCCAAGATCATCTGCGTAATCTCTGTTGTAGGTATAACCGTACACGGAATCGGACGCGAAGATTCCATAGCAAGACTGCCAATATTGCAACACATTGGATGCCACTTGATACCAACACGAATCCCCGTCATTTGAGATATTACTGAATGTTGATGATGAGATGCCGCTGCTTGTGGCCACTCGCCCGGCCAAATCCCCTAGGAAAGCATAACTATTCGTTTCTTCATACAGTTTTTTAGCACCTTCGTATGGTTCGTAGCCTTCCCAATCCCAGTAATACCCTTTTCCCGTGTCGTAAAAAAGTTCAGAATCCATGAGTGCTTCTTTGTCAACACCTTCCACGATATACGACGCAGCGCCATACGCCCCGGAGGTTGAAAGCACCGACACAGCAGCCATGCACGCCAACAAAGCTTTTCGAAGAGAAAGATTTACACGCAGTTTCATAACCCTAATATTCTAATGAATAGTATACTACAAATTCGGCTCAGCTCAAGCACAAAGAATCAAAAAAAGATACTGGCGAAGCACAGGATTGACCAAGAATGAGCAAATATGGTATGATGCGGGGCAGTAGTATTTATGGACCTCTTCGAATTCGCAGCAGCCACGCAACAAACACCCCAGCAACGCCATGCCGAACTCTGCCGCATTGTGCGCCACAACAATGAGTTGTACTACGCCAAGGCGCAGCCGGAAATCAGCGATGCTGAATACGATAAACTTTACCGCGAAATAGAAGAGCTGGAGGCAGCTCACCCGGAATTCATCACCCCGGATTCTCCCACCCAACGCGTGGGGAACGACTTGAGCGAAGGATTTCGCAAAGTGACCCACCCTGCTCCCATGCAGAGCATTGATGACATCTTTGAGCACAAAGCGGAGCAAGGCGAAACGGATGCCGAACTAGTAGACTTCTACACACGGTTAGCTGCCCATTTGGGGCAAGAGAGCCCCCGGGTGACGATTGAGCCCAAGATTGATGGCTGCGCGGTGACACTCCTCTACCGACAGGGCAAATTGGCCTATGCGGCCACGCGAGGCGACGGCCACACGGGCGATGATATCACGGAGAATGTACGCACGATTCACAGCGTGCCGTTCACCCTGCCGGCCGGGGCTCCGGAATTGCTGGAAGTGCGAGGGGAAATCTATATGCCCTCTGCAGATTTTGAGCAACTCAACGCCGAGCGAGACGCCGATGGTCTGCCGCCCTTTGCCAATCCCCGCAACGCCACAGCCGGCACCATCAAATTGCTGGATGCTGCCGAGGTGGCCCGCCGCCCGCTGCGTTTTTTGGCGCATGGGCTGGGCGTATATCGAGGAGAAGAGCTGCGCACCACGGCAGACTTTGCCGGGCTGCTTGACCGCATGGGCATTCCCCGCAATAAACCCATCATTTACGCAGAGTCTCTGGAGGCGACTCGCACTGCCGTAAAGAACATCAACACTTTGCGCCAAGATTTAGGATACGGCACGGATGGAGCTGTCATCAAACTGGATGACTTTGGCCTGCGCGATTCTTTGGGCAGCACGGCACGTGCTCCCCGTTGGGCCGCTGCGTTTAAATACCTGCCGGAGCAGAAAGAAACGCGGCTCCTCAACATCACTATTCAGGTGGGTCGCACAGGTGTGCTCACCCCCGTGGCGGAGCTGGAACCCGTGCAGCTCTCCGGTACCACGGTATCCCGCGCCACCCTGCACAACCAAGATGAAATTGAGCGCAAAGACATCCGCATCGGCGATACGGTGCTCATGGAAAAGAGCGGGGAAATCATCCCGGCGGTGGTGCATGTAGTCAAGAGCAAACGCCCGGCCGATGCCGCGCCGTACAGCTTGTACGATGCAGTCGGCGGGGTATGCCCCAGCTGCGGAGCCCCCATTGCCCAAGAAGAGGGCCAAGTAGCTTGGCGATGCACCAATTTCACCTGCCCTGCCCAAGCCGCCATGCGCACCACCTATTTTTGCCGCCGCGAGGCTCTGGATATAGAAAACCTAGGCGGTACGGTGGCAGAAGCGCTCGTTAACCGTGGCATCATCACCTCCCCGCTGGATTTGTTCTCCCTTACCACCGAGCAACTGGGCGCGCTCAACCTCGGCACCGATGATGAACCCCGCCGATTCGGCGAAAAAAACGCGGTCAAAGCTCTCGCCGCCCTCGATAAAGCGCGCTCACTCCCGCTGGAACGCTGGCTCACCGCCTTCGGTATTCCCACGATTGGGACGGTAACTGCCCGCACAACGGCTAAGTACCACAAGGATTTGGCCGACTTAGCCGCCGGGCATTTCCTGCGTTTGCTGGTTCATCTGGAAGATGGCATCGAAGCGTACAATGCATTAAACCCCAAAGCCAGGGCCAACAAAGACAAAGATAAAGAGAGTCTCCTTGCCCAACAGGAAGCTCTGAAAATTGAGCTGATTAACGCAGCGGAAAGCTATTCTGCACGGGGCTATGTGAGCTGGGAAGAAGATGGTGCCAACAAGCTCAAGTTCACCAATCCCCTAGGTGCCGTATCAACGCGCAAATTGATAGCCTATTTCCAATCTACGGCAGGAAAAAGCGTCCTCCAAACCCTAGAGAGTCTCAATATCAACCCTATAGCAGAGGGCTATGTAGAAAACATGGCGCAACAAGCAGAAGGCCCGCTGAGCGGGCTCACGTTTGTGCTAACGGGGGCACTCAGTCGTCCTCGCCCGGAATTTGAGAAACAAATAGCTGCCGCAGGAGGAAAAGCGACAGGTTCTGTTACCAAGAAAACAAGTTACTTGGTAGCCGGTGAAGGCGGAGGCTCCAAACGAGATAAGGCAGCAAAACTGGGGATTCCCATTATTGACGAAGCAGCGCTGCTTACCTTATTGGAAGGAGGTACGCTGTGAACGGGCGCGCACTTATTTACGGCACGATTGCCATCGACACGCTGATAACACCGGGCGGGCAAGTGAACTCGGTGATGGGGGGCTCTGCACCGTATGCAGCATTGGCAGCGCGCTTGCTGACCAACCGAATGGACATGGTGGGTGTGGTGGGAGATGACTTCCCAAAAGCTTGGGAAAAAGCCCTCGAAGTACGCGGGGTGAGCATGCAGCATGTGGCGCGAGAAATGGGGAAGACCTTTGCATGGACAGGCAAGTATGAGGCAGACATGAACAACCGCACCACCGTGAGCCGTGTTGAGGGGGTGCAAGAGCATTGGCACATGCAGCTGCCCCCTGCTCTGCAGGAATGTAGTATCGCCGTAGCCACCAATGTGACCCCGCGACTGCAATGCCGCATGTTGCAACAATGCCCCCACGCATGCTTCCGCATGGCTGATTCCATGAAATCCTGGTTGGAGCGGGAGCCTGATTACGCCAATCAGCTACTGCAATCGGTGGACATGATGCTGATGAATGACGAGGAAGCCCAATGCTGGGCGCAAACAGACGATTCGCTGGAGGCAGGGGAAAAACTGCTGGCAGCAGGGCCTCGCTACGCCATTGTGAAGCACGGCAGCGCAGGCTCCACCCTCTTTCACCGTGCGGACGATGGGCAGTTACACCTATTCCGCTGCCCGGCATGGCCACTGAAGCACCCCAAAGACCCCACCGGAGCGGGGGATTCTTACATGGGCGCATTGGCCGGCTATCTCACAGGATGCCTGAATGGCGGCAAACCGAATTGGGAAGATATGAAGCGCGGCGTAGCTATTGCCACTGTGGTAGCCGGTGCTGTGTGCGAAAAATTCGGCACCATCTCGCTCTTTGCACTCTCCCGCAGCGAGCTGGCCACCCGCATTTCCCGCTTCTACGAGATGACGAACTGGCAATAAGGCGGAATATTTCACAGCAATTAGAGCGTTTTACTCTAACTTAGCTTGCAGGAGAGTGTTTGTTGGGGCACAATACGCGCATGACCCGCGAACACATGATTACCTTCCGCTGCCGCAAAGAACTTTTCGAACGCATGGAACGCTTTGCCAAGGCGCACAACATAGACCGTACATCTGTGCTTAAATTGGCTTTGCACTTCTACCTCAACATCCGCGGAAACTAAGCCCGAGGAGTTCGTGGCTGGGCGCTTTCCCAAAAGGCCAAAACTTTTCTCTCTCAATTTCTTTCTTCCGTCTTGCATGCATACAAAAAATATGATAACATGCGCCAAGATGTCGGAGAACGCATACGAACAGAATGAATTGGCACCGGAAAGCGAGCTGGAGCAATACGCAGCCCGCACGCGGCGCAGTCTCATTCTGCGTTTGCAAGATTGGCAAGACCAAAAGAGCTGGGATGAGTTTTACCGAACCTATTGGCGGCTCATCTACGCAGTGGCCATCAAAGCGGGTCTGAAAGAGCATGAGGCTTGGGATGTGGTGCAGGAAACGGTGCTGACCATTGCTAAACAAAGTCGCAAGGGAATGTACAACCCGGAAAAAGGTTCCTTTAAATCCTGGCTCTGGAATATCACCCGCTGGCGTATCAACGACCAGTTCCGCAACCGCAAAAAGGACATGGGCTTGTTGCATGGCGACCCGGAATCCGGTTATGACCCCGTGAACGAAATACCCGATTCCGGAAACGAAAGCTTTGATAAAATCTGGGAGCGAGAGTGGCAGAGCAACATCATGAAAGCGGCCATTGAACGCGTGAAAATGAAGGTATCCCCCCGCCAATTTCAAATTTTTGATTACAATGTACTGCGAGGAGTACGCGCGAGCGAGGTGCGTCGCAAACTGGGGGTGAGCATTGCCCAAGTTTACTTAGCCAAACACCGCATTGGCTCCATCTTGCGAAAAGAGGTGGAGTTCATCCGCTCCCAAGGAGAGGGAAAGAGTTAAGCATCGCACACAAACATTTTTTGAAACGGCAGTACTTTTTCGGGGTTTATCTGTAGAGTATGCAACACAGCAAGCAGCCCAGCGATGATTCCCGAGATAAAGAGCTGATGCTGCTCCTGCGCCGCGAAAAGAGCGAATCTGCCATGCGGGAACTCATCTTGCGAAATCAGAATACCGTCTATGCGTTCGCCTACCGCATGCTGGGCAACGCTGCCGATGCAGAGGACATCACCCAGCGTACTTTTATCCGCGTGTGGAAAGCGGCACCAAGCTACGAACCCGATGCGCAATTCACCACTTGGTTATTCACCATTGCCAAGAATTTAATTTTCAATGAAGGGCGGAGGCGCAAAAGAAAGCACTCCTTTTCAATAGAAGAATATGAAGAGGTGGCTCCGGGGCTATTGCTGGATACCGGCTCTGAGGCTTCCCCGCAGGAATCGCTTCTCCGGAATGAGCTCAGCGAGCAAGTAGATAGAGCATTGGCTGAATTGCCGGAAAAAGCGCGCATGGCTGTACAATTGCGCCGATTTCAAGAGCTGAGCTACGAGGAAATTGCGCACATTTTGGAAACGAGTGTCTCAGCTACCAAGAGTCTCCTCTTCCGCGCGCGCCAACAATTGAAAGAAGCACTGAAACACTACCTTTCTTGATAGACAAGATGCCGCTTGGAGCAGCTTGGCTCCAAACGGCATGCAAAAAAGGATGAAATGCGGAATCCGCTTATTCGGGAAGCTCGTTATCCGGATAAATCAGTTCCTTGGGTGCTGGGGCAATGGATTTAATCGTCATCTTCACCTGCTCGCCACCCATGGAAACAGGCAGACGCAGGCTATCCCCCACCTTGTGGCCTATCAACTTGGCACCCAAACGGGAGCTGTAGGATACAACATGTTCCTCGGGGATTGAATCCCATGCGCCCAAGATCGTGTAGACCACTTCCTCGCCCTTATCGGTGACAAACGTGACCTGTGTACCCATGCCGGTTTCATCACAGGAGACGTTGCGGAAATCCGTTGGCTCTGCCTGAGCCAGCAGGCGAGAGAGTTCCTCGGAGCGGCGCAGCAATACTTGGCGGGTAGCCTTAGCATCCTGATAGCCACCGTTCTCTCGAAGGTCACCTTCAGCGCGGGTGATTTCAAGGTCATGCTTATTCTTGGGAATACGCACATTGATGATATCCTCGTACTCCGCCTTGCGGGCAGCAAAGGAGCGCAGAGATACAAACATGCTCTGCTTCTCCTTAGTTTGTGTGCGGGAAAGCACGATTTCCTGCAGGCTGGGGTGTACCTTCATCATGTTGGCCAGAAGGAGGTTGCGATCCAAATCCGGCAAAACAGAGGAATCATACAGAGACTTGGCAAACGGACGAGCCTCCAGCTCAGAAATGCCCGTCACCAGGTCGGGAGCAAGCTCCTTGTCATCCACCAGCAAGTTGCGGAGCCGCAAGGCCCGGTTGGGGCCGCCATCTGCGCTATCGCGCTCAATAGCCGTAATAATCGCGCTTCCAAGAGCCATCTTGGTGCGATCCACCACATCCTTGGCCAAACCGTTGCGCTCGCGGCAAATCCAAATCAACACATCCGGGCTGAGAATCTGGCGGGAAATACCATTCACAATGTCAGCAAAGAGTTGTTCCTTGCCGTCCTTGGAAAGGATGAAATCTGCGGCGGGAGCCGTTACCTTAGCACCACCAAAGAGGAAAATGTTGGTGGCGTATGTCTGCCAGCTGTCGGGGTAGGCCTCGACCAAGGCATCATACACCTTGCGCTGGCGCACAGCGGAAAGCTCACCGATATACGTTACCAGCTTTTCAGAGGTGACGGTTTGCAGTTTTTCTGCCAAGGTTGTGAATTGCCCCACACCTTCGGCAGTAAGGGCGGCATCCAATTGCTCACGAGAGGCATCAGTGTTGGCTACGGCTTCCAGGATTTCATCACGGATGATAATCAGTTCCAACACATGTTGGGGCTCGGTATGGCCCTTATCAATGTCTTTCTCCATGTTGGAAATGAGTTTTGCCACGATGGCAAACTCCCCTTCCAACGCATCAAGATGCGCCATATCCAAAATTCGCACGCAGGCTTCCAGCGTGTTGGCGGCCTCGTAGTCCAGCAGCAGAGCCTCTGCAGCAGAAGCGGCATTACGGGTGGTGATTGTTTCGCCGCGCTTCGTAGGCAGACGGAAACGAGGAGTATCACGCATAGCGATGCGAGCTTTCTCCCACCAGGATTTCCAATTTTCTTCAGGAATAATGCGACCACTCAGGTACTTTTCCAAATCCTCAGGCTGCATCTCCAGCACCTCATCCACTCCTTCGCGCAGAGAGAAATTGTTCTCCAACACATAGGCAATGAAATCCAGCACCGTATCCTTACCTTCAGCCTTGGTGCGGCAGCCGGCGGGATCATCGTAGCAGGAAATGAGGAAGTGCCCGGCCGGGATAGGAGTCAACTGGTTGAATGCCAATTTCAACCCCATAATATATCCCGGATTCTTTTCAAAATTAATTTTTACCTTCTGTTTTGTGAGGGACCATGCCTCCACTTTGCCCACACCCCATTCAGGATGCATTACATACTGCCCCGGAGAAAACTTATCGAGGCGTGCTGCGAAGTCTGCGGGTATTTTGCCCGCTTTTACAAATTTTTCTAGGTCGCCGTGCATACGTGAGAACATATTAACATAGATTCCGTCAAGGTCAACCCCCGAATTAGCTCTTTTTTTTATTTTTTACAAAAAAAGCAGATGTAGCACCGTGGCCACACCTGCGTAGAAAAGATATGACAAACCAATAAAATCAACCAAGGAGGGGGGCTTGCCACAAATCCGGGCGGTGGAAATCCGGTTGCGTGTTACAAGGTTCTGCCGTAGTGAGATAAATATAATGGGGAGACTCCAGCACAGCGCACACCGCCAAGCGGCAGGAAGCAAGAGACAAGCCCAAATTGGCAAGAACCGCTGCCGGCAACAGGAGAGAAGCACGCCAGCCCTCCGGTGTAGCCACGCCTTGCGCTTGCTCTACCCGCAGGAGGGCAGAAGCAGCATCATCTGCCACACGCGGTGCGCTGAACACGCAGCCCCACCACGCGCCATTGGGACTCAGATTCATCTCCAAATACCTACCGGCATCTGCACTGGCAATAAAAAACTCTGCCACATCATAGCGCCACAACTCTTCCTGAAAACAGCCGGGCCGAGCCCCAGGATGCACCGCCGCTACCTCCGCCCGCTCTGCTTCAAAAAGCAACCCTGCTTCCGTCTGCGTCAAACGATAACGATAAGGCGGATTCACACTCCGGCCGTACCATTCCTTGCTTAGCTCATAAAAGCATTGCCCGTTTCTTTGGTGAATATTTACCTGCATAGCACCATTTTTCCTTTCACCCTGCATTCTAGCACAAGCCTGGGCGCAGCGAAAGCAAAAAGAAAAATTACTGCATTTTTTGCGATATATGGCTCTTTTGGCTCTTTTTATGACATTTTTACGAAAAAAGGCTTGCAATATGAATTAATTGCGTGTAATCTGCGCTGCGCGCGAGTTTATCAAAATCGGTCGTTGGTCCTCTATTTCGCACGAAGCCGAGCTCGCATGGAGGGAAACCCGACCAACCAAAACATACTATGTCTGAAGAACTGAAAGAAGAGAAGGAGGTCATCCAGCTGGCCCATTTCGAGATTCCGAATACCCTTAAGCGCATTGAGGACCCGGAAGATCCCAACCACGTCACTTTCATCGCTGAGCCGATTGAAACCGGTTTCGGCCACACGCTTGGTAACTCCCTGCGTCGCGTGCTGCTCAGCTCCTTGGAAGGTGCGGCCATCACCAGCGTGCGTATCGCCGGTGCCCAGCACGAGTTCACCTCTCTGCCCGGCGTGGTGGAAGACGTGACGGAGATTATCCTCAACCTCAAGAAGATTAAGTTCATACACCACGGCAAGGAGCCCCGCACTCTGTCCCTGCGCGTCACCAAACAGGGTGTTGTCACCGCCGGTGACATTCAGGAAGACCATGTGTACAGCGTGGTGAACAAGGATCAGGTCATCTGCCACTTGGATCAGAGCACCATCTTTGACTGCGACTTTGAAGTGAATGTTGGTCGCGGTTTCTACACGGCTGATGACAACAACGACAAGGATCGCCCTATCGGCGTGATTCCGATTGACTCCATCTTCTCCCCCGTAACCCGCGTGAAGTACGCTGTGGACAACGCTCGTGTGGGCCAGATGACGGAGTTCGACAAGCTTGTGCTTGATGTGTGGACGGACGGTCGCGTGAGCCCCTCTGATGCCATGCTGCAGGCAGCCAGCATCATGCGCCACCACTTGGACGTGTTCGTGGATAGCGACAGCCGCCGCGTAGCCTTCGATAAGTCCGCCGGTGCTGATCAGGATGCCAACACGGCTCAGCTTCGCAAGCTGCTCAACATGAGCGTGAACGAAATCGAACTTTCCGTGCGTGCCGCAAACTGCTTGAACAACGCCAACATCACCACCGTGGGTCAACTGGCCATGAAGACGGAGGGTGAGATGCTCAAGTACCGCAACTTCGGTAAGAAGTCCCTCAACGAGATTAAGGAGAAACTCGTGCAGCATGGCCTTTCCTTGGGCATGCAGTTCGATCCCAAGCTGCTCGCAGCCCCCTCCTCTGCCTCCCGCTTGCGCGACACCGCCGAGGAAAGCAACCGCGCCACCGATTTGCAGGCTCTCATCAGCCAGAATATCGAGGCTTACGGCTTTGACGACGAAGACGACTTCGACGAATAAAGCGCCTATTACCATCTATCTTCAAATCAACATCATACATATAAAACACCATGAGACACGGAGTAAAAAAAGCCAAGCTTCAGCGCACGGCTTCCCATCGTAAGGCTCTTCTTGCCAACCAGGCTTGCAGCCTCATCAGCAACGGCCGCATCGTAACAACCCTCGCCAAAGCCAAGGCTCTTCGCCCCTATGTGGAGAAGCTCATCACCCTCGGCAAGAATGGCTCCCTGCACGCTCGCCGTCAGGCTCTTGCCACCCTGCCCCAGCCCAAGGTTGTGGCCAAGCTCTTCAGCGTTGTGGCAGAGGCTACCAAGGATCGTCAGGGCGGTTACTGCCGCATCGTGAAGCTGGGTCAGCGCAAGACAGACAGCGCTCCCATGGGTCTGATTGAAATCATCGACCTTCCCCAGCTGAGCGCACCCGTGGCTCCCGCTACTACCACCGGTACCGGTTCCACGACTGAGACTCCCGCAGCAGAGACCACCGAGACTCCCGCTGAGGCCTAAGTCCAAGTAAATTATTTCGTACATACCCAACAGGGACTCCACCACGGAGTCCCTGTTTTTATTGCTCGGCTTACAGGATTTTTCTTTTCGCGCAGCTGTTTATATGTTAGCTTAACCGCAACATGAACATTACCAAAGAACTTAAATCTTCCATCATGGCCGGTATATGTGTGGGCATAGCCGGATTTGGATACCTTGCCGCACGAGATTCCGGCACCGGCTACAATGTAACACGTGAAATTGCAGGTAGCATTCTCTTCTCTTTTGCTCTCTTAGCCGTGGTAAACTACAAATTGCTGCTTTTCACCGGCACAGCCGGCTTCATCAAGAAAAATGAGGGCGGCAGATTAACGCTCATCCTGTTGGGCAATATTGTAGGCTGCCTCTTAGTCGCCATGATGACACGCCTCTCCAGCATCACCCCGGCAGTAAACTAAGCGTTTTTTCATTCAAAAAGCTGCAAGGGCTTCCCCTTGCAGCTTTTTTGTAAATTAAGCTTATGGATGTTCTCTTTACCAGAAGAGGATGTAGAGAGCAATCGTGGCGACGATGACAGCCCAGCCAAAGCCCTTGGCTCGGCCGGAAGTCTTCATTTCGATGATACCCTTGTCCTCCAGCACCACAGCTTCGCCACCCTTCACGGCGTTGATGATGGTGAGGATGAGACCCACCAAGCACACCACGATGAGGGAGTAGCCCATGCGGTTGAGGAAAGAGGAATCTGTGCAGCCAAGGAATGCCACCCACTTGAAGGAGGCGTAAGCCACGGCCCCTACCACGATACCCAGCCAACCGAACACACGGGGGCACTTGGGCACGAAGAAGCCAAAGAGGAATACGGCAAGCACACCCGGGCTGAGGAAGCCCTGGAACTCCTGAATGAAGGTGAAGATACCACCGAAGGCGGGGTTATCCAAGAACGGAGCCACCACCGTAGCAATGACAGCGCACACCAACACACCCACCTTGCCCACAGCCACCAGCTGCTTATCGGAAGCAGGCTTACCGGTAGCCACCTCCTTGGTCTTGTTGTAGAGGTCCATGGTGAAAAGGGTGGAAGCGGAGTTGAGCATGGAAGCCAGAGAGCTTACCACGGCACCGAACAGAGCAGCCAGCACAAACCAAGCCCAACCGGTGCCGGGCAGAAGCTTACGCAGCAGCGTAGCAAAAGCGTAGTCGTACTGGTAGGCTGCCAGCGTGGTAGTCACCATGTAATCAGTCGTATTGGCGCGGGCAGCCTTGGTCAACTCCTTGTCCAGAGCCAGGATTTCACCGGCCTTGGCGGTACGCCCTGCCACATCTGTGGCGGGGATGGCGGCCAATTCAGTAGCCTTGGCATCCACATCAGCCAGCTTATCCATAGCACCCACGGCGGTGAGATTCTTCTTGATGAAATCAACGGAAGAAGCGGCAGCATCCTCACGCACCAAACGGCTGACAGCAATGTCATAAATTACCTTCTTGCCGGAAGTTTCAGCCGTTTGCACGATGGCAGCGGTATTGTCGTCAGCCTTCTTGGCGAGATCATCGCGGAAGAGATTGTAGGCAAGAATACCGGGGATAATCACCACGAAAGGGATGAGAAGCTTGAGGAAAGCAGCAAACACGATACCGAGCTGACCTTCTTCCAAGCTCTTGGAAGCCAATGTACGCTGCATGATGTACTGGTTGAGCCCCCAGTAGAAGAAGTTGGGAATCCAAAGGCCCAGCAGGTATACCGTCCAGGGCATCACGGGGTCATTGGCCTCGCGCATCATGTGCAGCTTACCGCCAATACCGTTGGTAGAGCCGGATACCTCACCGGCGTTCAGGTTCATCATGCGAGAGAGACCATCACAGAACTGTGATCCGGTGGAAGCCAAGGCATCACCGGCAGTATTAGCCGTGGTGGCAGCCGTAGCAATTACGTTTTCAGGCACGGTCTGGAAAGCACCCAAGGCCATGATGGCAAAGTAGGCCACCACACCACCGCCCACGATGAGAGCGGCACCCCAGATGAGGTCGGTCCAAGCGCAGGCTTTCAAACCACCCACATACACATACACAGTTGCAGCACCGGCAATGATGAGGCAGCCCGTCGTCACAGAGAGGTCAAAGTACACAGAAACCACGCTGGCACCGGCATAAATCACAGCGGCAGTCGGCACACCTACCAAGATGAGCAGGTTCACCAAAGCCATCACCACGCGGGCAATGCCATTGTAGCGTTCCTCCAAAAACTGAGGGATGGTAAATACGCCACGCTTGAGAAGCATAGGCAGGAAGGTGAACGCCACAATCACCAGCACAATGGCTGCCAGCCACTCATAACCGGCAATGGCAAGCCCCAGCCAGTCGGCAGACTGACCGCTCATGCCCACGAATTGCTCCGTAGAAATGTTGGCTGCCAGCAGGGAAAAACCTACGAGCCACCAGCTCAGGCCACGCCCGGCCAAGAAATAGTCGGCCGCACCTTTTTCCTTCTTTTCAGTATCGTTGGATTCACCGGAATCACCGGATTTCCAGATACCGAGGGCAATCACACCCACGACAACCACGCAGAACACAATCATCTCCCACAGAGGAAGAGCATCGGGCGCTGCGGTAGTGGCTGCTGCATCCTGGGCAGCGGCTCCATAAGCGGTGAGTGCCAGGACACTCAGCAATGTTGCGAGTTTTTTCATAAGATGAATAACGCGTGGTATATGTTTATGCCTGAGCCAATACACGGGCACCCTCACCGGGGCGTGTTACCAAATAGGTCGTCTCGATTCCGAGAGCTTCGCGGTATGCATCCAGCATTTCTGCGGCTACTTTCTCCACATCTTCGCTCTTGACCAAAGCCACTATGCAGCCGCCAAAGCCACCACCTGTCATGCGAGCACCATATACAGATGCAGCACTGGGAATGGTATCGCTCAGGCTCACTAGGGTATCCACTTCGGCGCAGGATACTTCAAAATCATCCTTCAGGGAAGCGTGTGAACCACGCATAGCCACACCGGCGGCCTCCCAATCACCTTTCTGCACGGCCTCAGCAAAGGCTGCTACACGCAGATTTTCGCCGACCACGTGGCGGGCGCGGCGATAGCACAAATCCCCCAATTCGGTTTTCTTGTTTTCCAGCATTTCCAGCGTAGCTTCGCGCAGCGAATCAACGCCAAGAATGGCGCAGGCATCTTCGCAATTCTTACGGCGAGCGGCATAGCCACCATCAGCCAAAGAATGCTTCACGGCTGAATCGATGACCAGCACACTCACGCTGGGATCTGTCATGGGTATAAGATTATAGGAAAGATCCTTGCAATCGAGCATCAGAGCATGGTCTTTCTTACCATTGGCGGAAATGAACTGATCCATAATACCGCAGGGAACATTCACAAACTCATGCTCCGTGGCTTGCCCGATAAGGGCGCGTTCCGTCGGTGTTACATCTGCTCCGCACAAGGCAGAAAGAGCCGTGCAAACGGATACCTCAAATGCAGCGCTGGAGGACAGACCGCCACCGCGAGGCACATTTGAGTCAATAAGCATATCCACCGGGGGAACATTTATACCACGGCGCTCCAACATGCAAATGACACCGCGAACGTAGTTGCTCCAGAAAGGGTCACCGGGCTTCACAGCATCCTCAGGGGCAATTTCAATGATGGAATCCCCTAATGAGCCAACCCAACGATGTTTACCGGTGGGGGAAGGAGCCACAGCCACCACGTTGATGTTGTTGAGAGCCATCGGCAGCACAAAACCGTTGTTGTAATCGGTGTGCTCACCAATCAGATTGACACGCCCGGGAGAGGCTGCCACCACAGTTGGTTTCTGACCAAAATACTCCACAAACGGTGGCGTAATGGTCTCGGCGCTTATTTCGCGTTGCTCTAAATCCATAGCAAAAGAATTGTAGCAGATTAGGCCAAGAAAGTAAAGCACAAAGGAGTGATTACATCTTAACAAAATCGCAATCGTTCCTCCTCAGAACAGATCCCCATTCGAGCTGCGATTTCCACCTATCCCATAATCATCATCCAAATCACTCTTGCTAATGAATTTGGCAGTATTATTTTCTTATCTTTCGAAATAAATTGAGTAGGGGGACTTTCGTCCCCCTCTCACACCACCGTACGTGCCATTTATGGCATACGGCGGTTTCCAATCAGCGTTTGAGGAGTTGATAAAACGAGATATATCCCTCTGCTCGCAGCCATGCGTTATCCATG
>JAFQGD010000015.1 GCA_017398355.1 Akkermansia sp.
CTCATCCTTGCGCAAAAGGCCATTATCCACAAAAATGCAGCGTACGTTCACGCCGGCCTCATGCAAAAGCACGGCCAACACCGTGCTGTCCACACCACCGGACACACCGCACACAACCTGCTTATCACCCACCTTAGCGCGGATGTCCTCGATAAGCTCGCGCTTGAAGTCACCAATATCGAAACGAGCCAAATCCTTGGCGTAGGAAAGGAAATTGCGCAAAATGGTGCGCCCCTCATGCGAATGGGTCACCTCCGGGTGGAACTGGATGCCGAACATCTGCTCACCCCACTGCAGGGAAACGGGCACCCCCTCGCTATTGCGGGCAATGACCTTGCAATTATCAGCCAAGTGGTCCACGGTATCCGAATGGCTCATCCATACCTGAGATGAGGGAGACATATCCGCATACAAGCCCTCCAGCTTATCCGGCACCAAAGCAGCGGGGCCGTACTCACGCTTGTTGCTTGGGCGCACAGTACCACCTGTCTTCACATTGAGCAGCTGCATGCCATAGCATACGCCCAATACAGGCACACCAAATGATGTAAGCCACTCAAAATCAATATCAGGAGCATCCGGCTCCGAGGTGCTTCGGGGGCCACCGGAAAGAATAATGGCACCGGGATTGCTTATCTCATGCAAATCCTCCAGTGCATACAACTTGGCCAGGAACCCCAGCTCGCGCACGCGGCGCACAATCAACTGTGTGTATTGTGAGCCGTAATCTATTACTGCAACAATATGTTCGGGTGTCATAACGTCAGCCATTATCCTACCATATCTTGCCTGAAAATCAAGCCTCATATTGCTGCTCCCTCAAGGAGGAACATAGCTGTCCAAAAAGCATTCTAAAGAAAGAGGGCAAAGGCGGGAGAAAGCGGCTGAATCTGCCACGTGGTGCAAACACCCCTTCGCAATGGGATGACAATGTTATCGCATTCAAAATGCCTTTTCAAATGAGAAAGGGGGGTGTATAATGGGGTGCAGGAAAACTCACAATACTAGCTATGCACACACTGCGCTACACCCCCCTGCCCGCCACATTCTACAGCACCCGTCGCGACACCTTGGCCGCCAAGCTGCCGGCCGGGGCGCTGGTCATCATCCACGCGAACGATATTTACCCCACCAATGCGGATGGCACCATGCCCCACCACCAGAATGCCAATTTGTTTTACCTGACCGGCATCGATCAGGAAGAAACAGTGCTGATGATGCGTGTGGGGGAAGACGGCAGCCACGAGGATACCTTGCTGCTGCGCGAGACAAACGAGCACATCATCATCTGGGAGGGTGCGCGGCTCACACAGGCCTTGGGCACAGAGCTGAGCGGCATTGCAGATGTGCGCTGGACGGATGAGTACAACGCATTGTTGGCAGAATGGGTGCCGGCAGCCAAGGAGGTATGGCTGGAGCGTGATAACCACCCCCGCCGCTATACATATGTGCAGACACGCAACGAACGCCAAGCAGCGGCATTGCTGGCAAGCTATCCCGATACCAAGGTATGCTGCCTCTATGATTTGCTGGCAGAGATGCGCTTGGTGAAGACCGAGGAGGAGCTGCAACAGCTGCGGGAGGCTTGCCGCATCACCGGTGAGGGCTACACGGAGGTGTTGCGCAGCATCAAGCCCGGCATGGGCGAGTGGGAAATGGAGGCCGCGCTGAGTGCAGCCTATATACGCCGTCGCGCACGCAAATTCTCCTTCCTACCCATCATAGCCAGCGGGGCAGATACCTGTGTGCTGCACTATATTTCCAACCATAAATGCTGCGCAGATGGCGATTTGATTCTTTTCGATATTGGGGCAGAGTACGGCGGCTATGCCGGCGATATGAGCCGCACAGTACCCGCCAACGGCAAGTTTACCCCCCGCCAGAAGGCCGTGTATGAGGCTTGTTTGGCGGTACACTACTACGCCCGCGACATCATGCGCCCCGGGCTACGCAAGACGGAATACGAGCGTTTGGTGCGGGTGCGCATGGCAGCAGAGCTGGTGAAGCTGGGCTTGCTCACGCAGGAAGAGGTGGATGCCGCACCGGAGAACCCGCTCTGCGTACGCCGTTATTTCATGCACGGCACCTCCCACCCGCTGGGGCTGGATGTACACGATGTAGGCCCCGCAGACCCCGTGTTTGCAGAAAACCAAGTATGGACCGTTGAGCCGGGCATCTACATTGCCGAGGAGAACATCGGCATCCGCATTGAGACGGATGTGGTCATCCATGCCGATGGCACAGAAGACCTCATCCCCAACGCTCCGTTGGAAGTAGCGGATATAGAGGCTCTCATGTGCTAAATAGCAGATAAAAAACACAGCGCTCCTCTCCGCAAAACGGGGTGGAGCGCTGTGTTTGTGTCGCAGGCAAGGCGGGCGCAACATCACACGGCCTTGGCCACAGCCAGAGCGCGTGCAGCAGCGGCGAGGGTGGCGTCAATATCAGCCTCCGTATGGGCGGTGGAGATGAAGCCGGTCTCATAGGGGGAGGGGGCAATATAGATGCCCTGCTCCAACATGGAGAGGAAGTAGGCACGCCACATGTCAAAATTGGCCGTGGTGGCAGTATTCAAATCCACCACATCCTGCTGGGTAAAGAAGAGGCAGAACATGGAGCCGCTGCGCTTGAAGGTGAGCGGCAAGGCCAAATCGCCCAAGATGCGGTGCATACCCTCCTCCAGCCGGGCACCAAGGGCTTCCAAGCGGGTGTAGGCATCTGTGCGCTCTAATTCGCGGAGCTGGGCGAGCCCCGCCGCCATGGCGATGGGATTGCCGCTGAGGGTACCGGCTTGGTACACCGCGCCAAGGGGAGATACACAATCCATAATCTCCCGGCGGCCACCAAAGGCCCCCACAGGCAGCCCACCACCAATGATTTTGCCCAAGGTCGTGATATCCGGGGTGATACCGTGCTTGCCCTGCACACCTGCGGGGGAAATGCGGAAACCGGTCATTACTTCGTCAAAAATAAGCAACGCGCCATCTGCTGCGGTGAGCTCGCGCAGGAGCTCCAAGAACCCCGGCTTGGGCAGGTAAAAGCCTGCATTGCCGGGATAGGGTTCTACGATGATCGCCGCTATCTGCCCTGCAAAGAGGGAGAAAGCTTGGCGAACGGCTGCTTCATCATTGTATGGCAATACAAGCGTGAGCTCTGCAAACTCTTGCGGAATACCGGCGCTATCCGGTTCGCCGTGGGTGAGCGCGCCACTGCCGGCCGCTACCAAGAGGCTATCCACATGCCCATGATAACAGCCTGCAAACTTGATAATATATTTGCGCCCGGTATACCCGCGAGCCAGGCGCACGGCACTCATGGTCGCTTCTGTGCCGCTGTTGGTCATGCGCACTTTTTCAATAGAGGGTACCCAGCGGCATACAGTCTCTGCCATATCTACCTCGATGCGGGTAGGTGTACCATAGCCCAAACCGGCCGGTACCGCCGCCTGCACAGCAGAGATGACACACTGCGGAGCATGCCCCAAAATAGCCGGCCCCCAGGTGCCGACGTAATCGATGTATTGGCGGCCATCTTCATCTCTCAGGTATGCTCCGGCGGCTGATGCCACAAAAAACGGGGCTCTCTCCAAGCGCCGAAAAGCACGCACGGGAGAATTCACACCACCGGGTATCACTCGCAAGGCTCGCTCAAACAATTCTTCGGATATGGGCATACGCCTAGTATAACGGCTCGCTTCAGGTGCGTCAAGACTTTGAAATCATGCTTCGGGGCTTTCTCTTTTCCTTTCCCGTAGAGTGTGCGGTGGTGGGCTTGGGGGGGGACAGAACTTGCGGCGAGTCTGAAATAGCTGCATGGGGCTTTGTCTTGTGTTACTGTGGTTTCCTATGTTAACCACAAACAACACAATCAACGGCGTTGCCCTTGCCGGCAATGATACTGATACTTCTA
>JAFQGD010000016.1 GCA_017398355.1 Akkermansia sp.
AATTTACCATGCGCACTCATGACAGAGTATCGGGCGTGAGCATCCATGGCTGCCTCACCTCGTGCGCTTTGGCCTTCTATTCGGTTCTTGTTCATCCTGTCTGTGTTTCGCCTCCGGCTTCCTTCCCACCCCACATTACTGTGACGCAGTTGCCTTTGTCTATTTGATTCCGCCCTGTCAGCGGTTCATTGGGGACTTTCACCCCAGTTGCGTGTCATGCCTGACGTACACCAAAAACCCCGATAGGTTGCAACCTATCGGGGGACAAATTCAGAAAGAAGATTCTTTCATGAAGTTGATTGAAATAGCGAGGAAATTCTATTTCCAAACAGAAACATTGTCAAGTCTTTTTTTTAGTCAAAATTGATTTTATAGAATGCTGACCCTGCCCCCGCATTGCCTCAAAAAACAGTCACCGAACTGACACTTCCCACGAGTTTGGCTGACACGTGAAAAGCTGGATGCCTCATAAATCAGGCACTAACACATACACATGTCACTCAAAATGAGTAAACAAGCAATAATAGAGTTACTGAATTCCAACGCAGCAAAGTATCGAAAGGCTCACTCTCGAAAAGCTAAGGGAGAACTCCTGAAGCAACTAATGGAACTCTCTGGTTACAAGTCATCTAAAAGCATCATTCGATACTATTCACGCAGACGATGACGCAGGCAAGTGGAGAAGAGGGGGCGTCTGCCCAAATTGCAAGCCTGCGACATCGAGCTCATAAAGTCAATTTGGTTGAAATCCGACCAACCATGCGGTAAACGACTCCATCCCATGCTGCCAACGTGGCTGCCGGCCTACTCAAAACGACACAAAATTGACGAGGAGTCTCAAAGACGTATCCTGAGTGTATCGCCCGCCACTCTGGACAGGGTGTTGCGTGATTGCAAAGTGGATGACATCCATAAAGCCCGTAAGCAAACCATCAGCGCATTAAAGCAATCCATACCCATTGTAGACCCGACGCGCAAGATAGATGTTGCCGGGCATCTATATGCCGATACAGTAGCTCATTGCGGAGATAGCACCCGCGGCAATTTCGTTTGGACGTTAACGGTTACGGATGATTTGACCTTGTGGACACTCAACCGGGCAATATGGAATAAAGGACAGGATGCAACATGCACGGCCTTTCTATATCTGCTGCGCGAGATGCCGTCATGGTTCGTAGCATCGACACGGACAATGGGTAAGAGTCATGGAACAAATGAAAGACGGGGCAAGGAAAAAAAAACTTATAGCCCTGAGGGAATCTCTCGACCCCATCGAATTGCAGGAAAATATCCAGAAATCCCTCAAAAGGCTCATCAATCACATGAAACCCGAGAGCATTTTATGAACCTCTCTCACCCCTTCCGGCGAATTTTTCTGCCCCAAAATGCCGACTCGCTACGCTCGCTGTCATTTTGGGGCAGAAAAATGGTGGATTTGCCTTGTTTTTTAGTCAATTATCCGCTAAAGTTTCGGTGACTGTTATTTTGAGGCAATACGCCTGTACTGCACCATGGACGGATGCTGGAATCAGGAGCTTAAGCAATCTGTAGTCAGGATGAGGCACTTTAATATCAACAAAAGCGACTGGCGTTACTTCGTTGAAAAAGAGTGGAACGCACCGCAAAGCAAACTACCGCCTCTATGGATTCCGGAGAAACGGCTGCTGTTGCGACCTGTTTCCAACGTCTGTTATGAACTCATACGCAACGGGGCAGATGTAGACCTCACCCTGCCGGAGACCAAGGGCAACACCGCCCTGCACTACTCCTGTGCCATCGGTAGCCTGAGCATCACCCGCTGGCTGCTGGAGCACGGAGCCAACGCCGTGACGGATAAGGGTGCCACCCCGCTGCAATGCGTGGGCAGCGACAACCGCGCAGCCATCATCCAGGCTCTCAAAGCACATGGTGCACAATAAAATATCACCCCATAAAAACATGAACACAAACTCCCCCAAATTATTTCTTACCATACTTCTCTCCCTTTGCCTGAGTAACTGCGGAGATGAGGAAACAACAACACAGACACAGCCGGATGCCGCCCCCACGGAAACCGCTACCCCGCCCGCAGAGAGCCCCGCTACACCACCCGATGAAACAGCCACACCACCCGCCCCGGCAATAGAAGAACCCGCGCCCGCACCGGAACCCACGCCGGAAGAACGATACAACAATGGCGAAGCTGCCCCCACCGAACCGGAAGCAGCCATTGCTTGGTACACCGAGTTTGCCGAAGCCGGCATTGCCGATGCCTCCTACAAACTGGGCATGTGCTACTACAACACCCGCTCTATCCCCATGAACTTCGTGAAAGCGGTAGAACACCTCCGCGCTGCGGCCGAACAAGGCCACCCCGCAGCATGCGCCAAGCTGGCCGAGTGTTACGAATGGGGCGTGGGCGTAGAAGCCAATCCGGAAGAAGCCGCCAAATGGAAACAACAAGCAAACTGACATCACCCCCCAGCAATATCCCTTTATGCTCAAATCTTCCATCCTTGTAGGCTTTGCCATGGTGGCGCCCTGCTTTGCGGCCCCTTCCAACCTCACCGGCAAGACGTTGGTACTCAATTATACGCAGGCTATCTTCTGCTATTCAGACGATGGGGCAACCCTCTCCGGATGGCAATCATACGAAGCAGCCCGGCAGAATGTTAATGGCTGTGCCAGAGTCTTCAACATGCTGGGGCTCAAGCCCAAAGCCACGCGCAATCTGTTGCCTATCACTGCCCCCGGCCAGGGTGGCAAATACACCTACCGCAAAACAGGGGTGGATACCGGTATCATCGAGGTCGATATGTCCCCCATGGACGCGGGCCGCACCATCATCCTCAAGTTCACCAGTACCAACACCGCTATTGCTACAGAAACAGTGATAGCCGGCACTATGTTTAATTTTGTTCGCAATATATCGGTAACCATTAAATAACAACTTGAATAATGGTAAAAACATTGCATGCAAAATTGCTTGAGCAGGCATAGCACCCCGCCCCTTTTTGATACTCTCACATCATCTATTCTTCGCACAAAAAATCCAAATCTACATTTGGGATTGAGTTATAGAGCGCCCTCATATATAATCCCCGTCAGAGACTATGAACACGCGTACACTCCTCACACTAATTCTTGCAGGCATGCTCCTGCCGCTTCCTGCGGCTGCAGTGGCGTTTGCGCCTACGCCCACGCTGGCTCAAACCACTATCAAAAAATCAAAAAAAGCCAAGGATGGCAAAAAGAAAGCCACCAAAGACAAAAAGAAAAGCAAAAAGGGCAAGAAAAGCAAAGCCGACAAAGATGAAGTGAGCTATGAATCCCCCTCTACCGGCAAGGCTCTGTGCGCGGATGATGCAGACTTTTTCTCTACGTCGGTCGTGAAGGCCGCCGAGGAAACAAAGCTCACAGGGGCTTTGAACGACCCTGACATTTTGGCGCAAAATCCGGAGCTGGCACTTATGAAGCAGGCACAAGGTTACAACCCGATGATGGATGTACACCTGGAGCGCATCAACAATGGGCTGCGAGCCAAACTTGCCAAAGCCTATATGGCCCAGCGCAGCAAGGCAGAGGCCGGAGATGCTTCTGTGCTTTCCCACCAGGTCGCACTCATTGGCACAGGTACAATGCTGCCGGCAGAAGAAATTGCTACGCTCATGAGCTCTCCCAAACTCGTGTGGGATGCCCCCTGCTCCATTCACGCCATGGCTGCCAAAGGTGCAGCACTGCAAGTCATCTACAAGGTGGGGGACAAATACATCAACACAGTATTGTTGAGCGAGGATTTGTCCACCGTATACGGTATCGGTGAATCAGTCTCAGCGGTAGCCCCCACCCTCAATAGCGGTTACTCCCCCATCACTGCAAAATAAGCGAAGAGGATAATCCACGGAAAGAGATTGATGGTAATACCGCAGAAGGAATCATCACCAAGGTAAAGGACGGCTTCAAGAAATAAACTTGGCCGCCATGATGATAAGCGCACAAACTTTATTCATCTTCCCGCAACATATAACCTTATGAATGTAAAAACCGTACTGACCTTTACGACCCTCGCAGCCATAGCATTTACAGCCACTAATTGTCATTCGAACATTAACAGCCCCGCCGGAGGAAGCCATGGCGATCACATCAACAAGATTTTGGACGCTGCCCCGGCGCGGGAGAAAAACATCACATCCGGAGGGACGGCCCCAGTTTCCATGAAAGGAAAAACCATCACCATTTGGAAAAACGGCACACCAAGCTTCTCTCCGGAGGTCTACTCCTTCCGCAAAGGCAATATCAATACCTTGTCAAATGACATTCCCGATGGTTACGGCAACTTAATCGAATACAAAAAAACAGGTGCAAATACAGCCAAGATTGAGGTAGAGGAATGGGAATCGGCTTACTCTTACTACCTCGTCTTCACCAGTCCCACCGGAGGTACAGCCATAGGCAAGGGATGGATCGAAGGTGATGAGTGGGAAAACACAGGA
>JAFQGD010000017.1 GCA_017398355.1 Akkermansia sp.
AGTCATAGGACTCGCCCAGCATGTTCGCATCGTTCTCGCTGCGGCCATAGGCGGCGCTCCAATCCAGTGTCAGCCTCTTGTTGCCGCGGTTCATCAGGCGGCTCTGCCCATAGAGGGCGATGTGGGTGCTATCCTGGTCCACCGTGTAGGCGGAGAGTGTGTTCACCTTGCCCCAGGTCGCCCCCATGGCCAAGCCGATGCTGTGTTTGGCCGCAGCGTTGGCCTCTACACCAAAGGCGGCACCGCTCAGGTTGTAATCTGCCCCATGGTGCCCACCATGCGAGCTCAGGCGGCTTGTGGCACCGATGACGGCTCCCCAGGCTGCCCCGCGCCCGGCTTCATCCAAGGCGGCAGCATTCTGACCGCGCTTGCCGATGCTATCCACAAAGGCGCGGCTTGCCTTGGCAGCTCCCCAAGTGGTCTGCACCAGTGTATCGCTCACCTTGTCGAGCACCTCATCGACCCCGGCATCAGAGGTAGTGATAGCCACCTCTTTTTCATCTGCTTCCGATTTTGCCACCTGCTCTTCCGAAGCCGGCAGCTGCGGCTCACGTGTGGCCGTGGTGCTATCCAATGCCACAGACGAGACATTGGCTTTATCCGTCTTCCATTGCAGCCACTGCGATGAGGTCACGGTCAGGGTGATAGCCTTGCTCGTCAAATCCAATGTGCAATATCTTTCATCCAATCCCAGCAGACCATACAAATCACTCGAATCACCGATGAAGGACTTGAACGTGAAAAGATTGTACGCCACATCCGGTTTAATGTTCAGATTTTCCTGCAAATTCAATTGAATACCATCTGTGAAGGCAAGTGTATTGCCGACCTTTATTGTTTGCAGCTTCGGAGAAGACAAACTAATGGTACCGCCATTCAGAATCATATTGCCGGCAGAAAGGTTTCCACTGATCCACACCTCGTTATCAGAGTTGAGGGACATTGTTCCCTTGACGCTCATATTCATTGCCGCACCTTTAGCCAAATCGTACACATACAGGGTAGATTTACCGCGCAACTCAAAATTACCGGTTACCGCCAAACTCCCCGTCACATACATATCCGCATTTTTAAGCACGTTGGTCACGTCCTTACCGGTCAGGCTTGCTTTCTGAGACTTCTGTTTGTTAAAGACGTAAAGTGCGGTATCTTCGGCATACAACGAAGCCGCACTCAGTTTGCCTGTCACCGCCAAGCTCTGGTAGCTGTGATAATCCTTCAAGCGCAGAGCGCCTTTGACTGTCAATCCCATCGGCTTGGATTGCACATCATCTTCGATGAACAAATCAGTACCGGAGAGCGACAAATCTCCCGATACAGTCATGTTGCCGGAGAGGTACATGTAAGAATCCTTCAGCGTGGTTTGCGCCAAAGACACCTTTTGAGTGCGTGCGGCATTTTTCACAGAAATATCTGCCTTATCTGCTGTCAGTTTACCGGCCGTCAACTTACCGGAAGAGGTGAGGAAACCACCGGACATGGTGATAGCGGAAGTCTTTGCGTTCATCGCAAGGCCTTTGGCTCCCACATTGAACGAGCCTGTTTCCGCAATAGCAAGCTTATTCGTGGTCAATTTGCCACTATCTCCCAGCGTGACAGAACCTGTGACGTTTACCGTACCGATACCGGACAAGGCACCGTTTATTGTGCCACCGGAAAGCGTGGCCGTCTTGCTCACATTGAGTTGGGAACCCTTCATCAGCTCGCCGCCGGTCATGGTAAAGGAACCATCATACTTCTTGCCGCTCTTGATGGTAGCAGCTCCGGCCAAGGTAATGGCGTTCTTAATCTCCTTGCTACCCAGATTCAGCGTACCTCCATACAAAGTGATAGCACCCGAGCCGAAAGAATAACTTCCCTTGGCATTGACTATGCCACTCACAATCGTTGTACCGCCGGTATAGCTGTTGTTTTCGTTCATGGTTACCTTAGCTTTAGAGGCAGCAGTAATAGTAACTTTGCCCTTGCCAGTAATCATGCCGGGATTCTTCTTATCGCTCTTCAGCGTCACGCTCTTTGAGGGGGTCAGCTTGACCTCGCCGGGAGCCACATTGCCAACTATCGTCACGGTGCTATCCCCAATCGTCACAACATTCCCATTCTCAAAGAATCCGGCCGCTCCGGTGGCTTTGCGCCACCCGCCTGCACCCACCTGCCACACCGCCTTCTTCTCGTTGGCCCAGAAAAGCTCCGGCTGAGCCATCTGCAGCAACAACTTACCGCCATCCAGGCTGAGGGTGTAGTTCTTGACACCGTTGATTACTATGCTATCCACATCACCACGGATACGATCGGCAGCCATCAGCGTGTAGTTCTCTCCAACCTCGTACGTGCCGGTCAGATTAAGCGTAAAGTCCTCCAGATACAGCGTACCGTCTATATCCAATGCGGCATGATTCAGCAAGCTCAGTTGTCCCCGGTCACCCAGAGTCAGTGAACCTTCTATGGTGGTCGTTTTGTCCACCACCCAGGCATCACTTCCCGCTATCGTGAAATCACCGTCCAATTCCGCACCACTCAGGACCACCGTTCCCTCGCTAATGCACGAAGCCCCCGTAGCCGTATTGATCAGCGTACCGCCTTGCAACAGGGTATTGCCCTTGCGTCCGCTGCTCAGGCTCAGTTCACCATTCTTCAGCGTCAGCATACCGTTACTTGCAGCAGCTCCGTTCAGAGTCGCCGTGCCGGAAACTTCTATGTCGTTCTCAATCGCCAAGCCATCCAAATCCAAGGTACCGCCATTCAAAGCGATGGTTCCTGTGCCCAGAGCATTCTCATGCCCTGCTTTCACGCTTCCTCCACTTAACACCGTGCCACCGCTGTAGCTATTGTCGCCGGAAAGCTGCACAGCGCCGCCCGAGACGGATACGGAACTGCTGCCACTTATTTCTCCCCGCACGTCAACTTGGTAGTCGCCGGCCTCCAGCGACAGCTTCGTGTCCTTCATGCTGCCGCTCAGCGCGGCATCATCGACAACGAGGATGCGACTCCCCTCGGAGTCTACCAGCACGTCTGTATCAGCAATCAAGATGCCTTCATTCATCTTGACGAGTTCCAATTCACCACCGGACTTAGCCTCTATGACTGAAACCGTGGCGCTGTGCCCCGCTGTGATGTAATAGGTACTGAAATCTGTGCTGCCTTCCGCGGTGGCGATGCCGTCATCGCCCAGCTCGAGCGTGATGCTACCGTGCTTGATGGTGGCACTGCTATTGAGCGTGCCGCTGTTCTCCACCAGCTTGATACTATAATCCCCGGCCTTTATAAAGCCGTTGTTACCACCCTCCGTATAGCTTGTATCGTCACGAATCAGCTCGCCAACCTTGGAGACATCCAACGTACCGCTGATATTCAGCGTGCCGTCATTCTCCAACACATTGCTCAGCTTATTGGTACCGGTAAGCGTATTGGTACCGCTAAGCGTAGCCGTCAGCGTGCCACCGGTGATATTCAACTCTGCCCCGCTGATGCTACCGCTCAACTCACCTGCCGTCAACTTGATTTCACCGCCTGTTGCATTGATTTCCACAGACTGATTAGCCACCAACGAGCCACCGGTCATGTCGATAAGCTCCAGCGCCCCATCGGCTTCATTCGCCATGGTCGATACCTTTGCCGAGTGTCCATCGGTGATGTAATAGGTGCTATAATCCGTTGCGCCGGCAGCAGTAGCAACACCATCAGCTCCGAGGGTAAGCGAAAGACTACCATGTTTGATAGATGCAGTATTCTTAAGCGTGCCATTGTTTTCCACTAACTTGATGCTGGCCGCTCCACTCGTTAAGAAGCCGTTGCTGCCGCCTTCTGAATAGAAACTCTCACCGTAACTCAACTCACCGACATTGGTGACATCCAGCGTGCCGCTGATGTTCAGCGTGCCGTCATTCTCCAACACGTTGCTCAGCTTGTTGGTGCCGGTAAGCGTGTTGGTACCGGTAAGTGTAGCCGACAAGGTACCGCCGGTGATTCCCAGCTTTGCCCCACTAATGCAGCCACTCAGCACGCCAGCCGTCAGCTTGATTTCGCCACCCGTCGCTTGCACTTCTGTGGATTGATTAGCGGTCAACTTGCCCCCGGCCATGTCGATAAGTACCAATTCTCCATCGGCCTTGCCCGCAATAGTTGACACCGTTGCCGTATGCCCATCGGTCATGTAGTATGTACTATAATCGGTCGTCCCGGCAGAGGTGGCAATACCATTGCTCCCCAACGTCAGACTGGTGCTGCCATGCTTGATGGTGGCGGTACTCTTGAGCGTGCCACTATTCTCCACCAGCTTAATGGAGACGACATCGCCCACCCTGAAGCCATTGCGGTCTCCTTCCGTGTAGTAATCCTCCTCATCTTGCAATGCACCCACGGCAGAGACATCCAGCGTGCCGCTGATATTGAGCGTGCCGGCATTATCCAACACATTGCTCAGCTTGTTGGTGCCGGAAAGCGTGTTGGTACCGGCAAGCGTGGCCGTCAGCGTGCCACCGGTGATACCCAGCTTGGCTCCGCTGATGCTACCGCTCAGCTCACCGCCCGTCAGCTTGATTTCACCGCCCGTAGCCTTGATTTCCGTGGATTGATTAGCAGTCAGCACCCCCCCGGACATATCAACCAGAGCCAACTCTCCGCCGGACTTGTCTGCAATGGTCGATACCTTTGCCGTGTGGCCGTTGGTGATAAAGTAAGTGCTATAATCGGTGCTGCCTTCCGCAGTAGCCATGCCATCGCTGCCCAAGGTGAGTGTAATGTTGCCGTGCTTGATGGTGGCAGAGCTGTTGAGCGTACCACTATTATCCACCAGCTTAATACTGTAATCCCCGGCAGCTCGGAAACCGTTGTTGCCACCTTCCGTATAGGAAACATCGGAGCAATTCAACGCACCCACAGCAGTTACATCCAACGTACCGCTGATATGGAGCGTGCCGTCATTATCCAGCACATTGAACAGCTTATTGGTGCCGGAAAGCGTGTTGGCTCCGGTAAGCGTGGCCGTCAGCTTGCCACCGGTGATACCCAGTTTGGCACCACTGATGCTGCCACTGAGCGTGCCTGCGCTCAAGTTCACGCTGCCGCCACTCACATCTGCCATAGCCGTAGCATTAGCATTCAATACACCGCCTGTCATATCAACCAAGCTCAGCTTGTTGCCGGATTTTGAAATGATATCACTAGCCGTAGCTGTGTGCCCTGCGGTGATGTAGTAAGTACTGTAATCCGTGCTTCCTGCAGTCATGGCAACACCATCGCTTCCCAGAGTGAGGATATTACTACCGTGCTTAATCGTAGCACTGCTGTTGAGCGTGCCGCTATTTTCTACAAGCTTAATGGCGGAAACACCGGATATCTTGAAACCGTTATTGCCGCCTTCTGTATAGCTTGAATCCTTGTTTGTCAGCTCACCCAAACCGGTTGCATCAATGGAACCGCTTATTGTCAACGTCCCTGTATTTTCAATAAGTTGGGATACGTTCCACGTCACATTTTCCTGCACAGCAATGCTACTTTCACCCTCGGCAGATATCGCATTGCCCACATTTGCAGCAGCAATCACCAAGGAGCCATCGCCCAAGGTTACTGTGCCCTCGCCCAGGGCCTTATCAGCACCGGCAACGAGTGTACCGCCATTTATCTGCGTCCCGCCCGTATAAGAGTTGTCGGTGTTGATGTGTAGCGTACCGGCACCTTCTTTGACCAGAGTTGTTCTGCCGCTCACCTGCCCTGTGCCATTCCACACGACATCCCCACTCTCATTCTGTACAAGAATGGAAGCGGGGGCCAAACTCCCCTCCAAAGTCACCGTGGAGGCACTATCAAACACCACGCTGTCGCCATCGTAATAGTTCAGGTCTTTCACCTCACCGCTCCAATAGGCTTCTTTCTTGCCCAGCCCTTGCTTCCATACGCCGTCGTCTGCTGCCCATGTCAACGTTGTGGCCTCGGTGCGGGGTGGTTCCGGTACTTCATACACAAGGGTATACTGTGTACCATCCACCATGAAATAGACATCCCCCGTGTCCACCGTACCAATAGATGTAGAGGTACAGATACCGGTCAGGGTGGTCTTATTGTAGTACTTGGAGCCCCACAGAATCTCCTCCGAATCAAAGGTAAGCAACTTATAGATGCCACTGCTGAGGGTATCTGCCGAAGCCAAGGTAAGGGAGGTCACGTTAATTCCCCCGACAGAACCATTTTCAGTTGACCCCAAAATCAGAGCAGCCTGATCTTTGTGCACATCGCTCAGATTAAAGGTCCAATTACTGCCGGAAATAAAAATACCTGTTCCGGAGCCGGAGAACAACTCGTTGACTCCGGTGAATTCAACATTCGAGGTCGTCACTTCTCTGTTCGTGTGAATTTTGGCGTCCTTCATGTGCAAGGAGCCACCCGTTTGGGTAAAATCATAGCTGAGCTTCACTTTGACGCCATCCTCTATATAAACATCACCGGCAGCCATATTCATGTACTTGGCCGTGTAGAGTCGGGATGCCTCTATTTCATCCTGTGTAGCATTCGCCTTAATTTTACGGAGATCCGCCTCAGTGTACGCACCGGTCAGCGTAACGCTGCCCAGCATGTTGGCATTGTTGTTGATATTGATTGAGCTTTCGGCATGTATAGAATCATAAACCACCATCTCCTGCTGGTACTTGGATTCCAATGCAACACTTCCTCCGGAATAGATGGACTGCAGTTTAACTGTATCGCCATTCTTGACATAGTTACCACGAATCGTCACGCGATCATTATCTGTAAGTGCAACAGTATTAGAATCTTGATAAATAGCACCACCATATGCCTTATCTTCCATCAGACCTATGGCCGAATTGCCGGTGATATTCACTTCCTCTGCACCGGAAATATTAAACCTATAAGCGGAATTCACAAATAAAGCACCCCCCTTGGCAACACCTGTAATGTAACTGGATTCGGCCGAATTACCACTAAGGGTCAAGGTTCCGGTTACAGAAAGAGTGTATGCATTGGTATAACTAAGCCACATGGCACCACCATACGCACCGACACCGGATGTCACGCGATTGTTACTGAAAGTAAGATTTTCAACATCAGTAAGTTTCATATGGTTATACGAGCACACGGCACCGCCACGCGTTGTACCGGTCTCCGTATTGGCTATTGCCATATTATTGAGGAAGGAAACATCAGTGACGTTTTTAATATTAAACTCATTTCCAATCTGGGCTGCGCCACCCTCGGCTGTTAAGTCGGCCTGAGCCAAATTATCACGGAATAGTAACACATTGCCATTAGAAATCATCGTATCTGCGCCTCGAAGACGGGTAGCACCACCGTATACGAAGCTCTGCGGGCCATCCGCTATGGCTCTATTATCGCTCACTGTAAATGAATCAAATTGATCCACCACGATTGAGCTGGAAATGGCAGCACCGTAAATACCCGACTCATTGTGCGCATGGTTGAACACCTTGTTGCCACTAATTTCTGTCGTTGCCACATTCGTAAGCGTCAACGTAGCATGAGAAGCCGGGCGCCCCCCCAGAATGCCGCCGGTCTTGCTATCATCATCCTGATTTTTATCGAGGATTTCCTTGACGTTGTTCTTTACTTCAAAGATAGAGACATTAGTGAGATTTGTCCTCTGATTATAATCGGAAGAATTCTTATAGGCATAATCAGAAGCCATGGTATTACCGCTAATGGTAACCTTGGAGTCTGCCTGATCTGTCAGGAGCGTCAGATTCTGATATAAGCCGAGCGTGCGGAAGGTCTCCATATTATTGCCAATAATTTCAAACGTCTTGAAATCATTGACAGATAATGTCTGATAAAGATATTTAATTGTAGTCGATGCTGTTGTTTTGTTGCTATTCAGTTTTACCTCATCCACATATTCTACATTCAAAGAGCCGACAAACGCATCCGTTGCATAGCTGTAATCCGTATGATATTTATTGGAGCTGATGCTGAGTCTATCAAAATAGCTGACATTGATACCACCTTCAGACAATCCCGCTGAGAAACTACCGATGGCATCATTAGAATCTATCCTAAATAAATCGGCCTTATCAGTGATAACACTATTCCCATCTGTTTCAAATTTACCCCTGACGGTGAGAGCGCGTTTCCCAAGTACAGAATTAGTGGCGGTTCCTCCTTCCTGTCCGACAGTGTTCTCACAAATTGAAAAGTCTGAGCCGATGTTATTAAACTCAAGTCTTAAGTTGGATAACAAACGTCCGTTGATAATGGTATTGTTCCGAAGATTAAAGGAACCGATGCTGTCCAATGTAAAAGTGACGCTGGAATGATCATTACAATCATATATCATGCAGGATGAATACGTGTTGTTTTCGAACACGAATTCATCGACTCCTTTCACAGTCAAAAGAGAAAGGAAATTGTCTGAGTAAAAGAAAGGACCATACTGTTCCGGGCGGTTAAAGTTACTTATCAGAACTTTGCCAACATCGTTCAAGGTGAGGGTTGCTACAGTAGATGAACCGTTGTATGCAGCGAACAAACGTGCTTGGCTTTCATTAAGCACAATGTTTTCCACATGATCGAATGTCAGATTGACGTTGTAAAACAAATTGTTAGCAATATTATCCTCGAACTTTATGGTATCGGTGACATCCTTAAAGATTACAGAGCTTTGCTGATTAGTACTATAGCCACGTGCGATGGCAGCCTTGCCTTTATTGCCACTGAAATAAACATAATCCGCACCCTCTACAGCAAATGAGAAGCTTTCATCACCGACAAGACCGCCGGATTTATCGGACGTAGCTTCATTATCCAAGAAAGAAAGCTCGTCAACGTTTCTGAAAATGAAATGGCTGTTGGCAGCCCCCAGAGAACCATCACCACCGGTATAGGCATTTTTGTAGGTGAAGGACTTCGAGTCTTGCACGAGAAGATCCATACTGATTTGTCTGACCGATGATTGACCGGAGTCTTTCGAGATGATAAAAGCATCATCCACCATATTCCTGGTATCATAAATCCACTCGCTCACGTTCCCATCATTATCAACCAAGGCTGCTTTTTTTACCACAAGCTGCTGGCGGTTGCCATCCACCACCATGTTACCAAAATTAGTGAACGTGATGGGATTTTCCTGGGTCGTGTGGGAAGCATTGCAAAGAATCCACATACCCGGAGCATTTTCGTCTGAACAATTCCACGTTATATCTTGCCCCGCCCCATCAGTATTCCGATAGTATCCCGATGTATGAGTAACATGCCCTTCACAATTGCCACTGCTGTTGTATGTACAATTATGCGTTGAGGTAACACCAAAGATATCCCAGTATTTAACTTGAAGGACGTTAGATATCTTGAAAGATGTGCCATTCGGGGCAGTAACCGTGGTCGTTCCCCAAGTCCAATCCCAGAGAGAATGCGCTTTCGCACTATGTCCGGTATAGTAGTACTGATTACTTGTATATAGATACGAGGCAGAGGCCTCTTCCACATGGGTGAAAGCAGCCACGGCAAAAAGAGCCAGCAAAGCAGAGCGAAGAGAAACGGGTAAATGTAATTTCATAGTATTCCGATATGAATAAAGTTAATAAAACATTGAATAAGAAAAACTACCAGAAATCTGATGAGAGTTTAACATACTGCTCCGCAAGAGCAAGTCAGAAAATCCAAAAACACGTCCAATAGAATCAAAATTCCACCAAATGGGACTTAAAGATAGCCCAATTACAACTAATATCGGCAGGAGAAGCTGTGTTTTACTCAGCGAACCGGGGCACCGTCTTGGGGGACGGCTCATGGTTTTCCATGGGGGGCAAGCCTATAATGGTATAGGGTTTCGAGTCATCCGGCAATGGGATCACACTTTCATCAGCCCCGGCGTTCCGCAACAGTTCAGCAGCCTCATGTTGCATGCCCGAGACAGCTTCTTGCAGCGGGGTATACTGCTTGATATCACGCGCATTGATATCTGCACCGTGGGCAAGCAGGAACGCTATCATCTTTACGTTATTTTCAGCGGCGGCTTCATGCAAAGGGGTCTGCCCCAAGGCATCGCGGGAATTGATGTTTACCCCGGCTTCCAGAAGCACTTTTGCCTTTTCCGGTGAGCTTTCGATGACGGCCCAATGCAAAGCCGTACGGCCCGACAATGTATCAAGAGCTTGTATATCCGGGCCTAATTGCAAGAGCTCCCGCAAAAAATCAGCATTTCCCTTTCCCTGCACCGCAGCTATCAGAGCCGGCACATCCCCCTCATCATACCCATACCTGGCATTGATATTGGCTCCGGCTTGCAAGAGAAGTTTTACGATGTCCAAGTTGCCGTTTTCCACCGCAGCACGCAGGGGCATGGTAGCGGATTCTGTTTCCTTGCGTACATCAGCCCCCATTTGCAGCAACGCCGTTACAACCGGGATATGATTGGCAGCAACGGCAAAGTACAAGGGAGTCCGCTGCTCATGATCCTCTGCATCAATCTCTGCTCCGGCTTGCACCATGCCCTCCACATCTTGCAAACGACCGGCACGAGCGGCACGATGCAAGGGAGTCCTGCCATATTCATCGCGCTCATTGACCTGCGCATAAACAGCCGTATGCTGCGGGGCGCATGCCCTATGCTGCACGCACCACACCCCCCCGGCTGCCCCCGCCAGCACAACCAATGCGACAAGAAACAGCCACCGCAGGCATTTTAAGTTATTCTTCTTCATTTTATGTTATAACTTCTACCTATTTTTGCAAAAGAATCATTCATTCTCAGCAAACAACAGAAGAGGAATCGCGTTTCTCTGACGCTTTCGCTTCACAAGAGAAGAAAGCACCTGTTCTGCTTTCAGGTGGCCACCTTTGGCAGCTTTCCACAACAAACATCTGGCCCATTTCTCTTTTGTCGTCCCCTTCTCATCCACAAGCTGTTCATCCAAGATACGGCCTTTAGCATACAGATAGTGCAGGCCCAATTCATACTGAGCATCAGCACACTTCTCTGCAGCCCTGTGAAGCCAGTATAGGCCTCTTGCATACAGCTCAGCATCGCCATCTTTCATGTAACACCACGCCAGCGCTCTCTGGGCGTTGCTATGACCGTTTTCTGCCGCAACACGATACCATTGCACCGCCTCTCTTCTATCTTTTACAGCGTCCCTCCCCGGGTGGAGCATCAATATCTGAGCCAAAGCGTACTGAGCGTCTACAAAATCCTGCTCGGCAGGGGTCTGATACCACTTAGCAGCCACCGCTTTATTCATCTTTACGCCCAAGCCCTCATCATAACACGTAGCAAGGGCATTTTGGGCATACACATGCCCCTGTGCCGCTGCTGCTCGATACCATTTTACCGCTTCCTTCATATCGTGCTCTACCCCCTCACCATAATGATGGCACAACGCGAGATTGTATTGAGCTTCTGCAACGCCTTGCTCAGCCGCCATGCGGTACCACTTTGCAGCTTCAGTCGGGCTCCCGAGCTCACCAAAACTTTGTGTGTAGAGTTCCCCCAAAGCGTATTGAGCAGCTGCATATCCCCCCTCGGCAGCCTGCCGCAGTAATTCTATAGCAAGCGGAAGATTTTGGTCCTTACCTTCCAAGTACTGCAATGCCTTGGTGTGCAACTGCTCCGGCGAGCACGTCTCTTCCACCCGAGGCGGCACTACCGCCCCCGGTAAAACTTCCTGCTCAGCGCCGGAGCCGATTGCAAGCCCTACACTTACAAATAGTGCACTCCAAAACAATTGTTTATTGTGCATTTTTCTTTTCCTTCAATAATTCTTCCAATGCGCGACAAGCCGCCCTATGTTCCTGCTTAGCAGCAGCGCGAAACCACTTTTCCGCCTCAACCACATCTTTTTCTACCTTCTCACCCCGGGCGTAGATAAGCCCCAAGGAGTATTGAGAGGAGGCATATCCGGCCTCGGCAGCCTTCCGGTACCATTTCAAGGATTCCGCAAAATCCACCGGCTCATAGAGGTACGCCAACTTATCCTGAACTTCTACACACCCGTTCTCGGCATCTTTGCGGTAAGCATCCAAGGCCTTGGCATACCATTGTTTGCACATTTCCGGGTCCTTCGCCACGCCCTCCCCATTCTCATAGCACCACGCCAGAGCAAAATAAGCATCTATATATCCCAGCTCAGCAGCTTTGTGAAACCACCGCAGCCCTTCGCCCACATTTTTTTCTACCCGTACCCCCTCCATATAGCACATCCCCAGCGCCCATTGAGCTTTTGCATGCCCTTGCTCTGCCGCGGCTCGATACCACTTCACCGCCACCGACAAATCTTCTTCTTCAATCACCCCGTTAGTACAATAGCACGCAAGCTGAAACTGCGCTTCCGCATACCCGGCCTCTGCCGCGCGGCACAGAAAATCAATTGCCAGCTCTGTTGATTGCTCATCATCTGCCGTCTCCCAGTAGTGCGTGTATTCTTCGTACAACTGAGCCGGGGTGGGTTCTGCCCCCGCCTCATTCTCCGCCCCCCACACGTGCCCACAGCTCATCCACACACACACCACGGCACTCACACGTACGTATTTCCCGATATTGCTTAATTTTGTTTTCTTCATGGTTCTTCGCTATAGATAGTTGCTCGTAATACACTCCCGCAATCGTCTGTCCGTAGGGGTTATATCATAGTACATCGGTGATGTCAATCCACCCAAGACATACGCACATAAAGTTGATGACATCAATTGTATGATTTCAAAATTCTTATTTCAAACCTATCATTTATTGAAGACAGCTGATTTATATTAGATTCATAGCAAAATTGTATCCAAGCACTGGTATTTCCGGCATTCGGGGCAGGAGAAACCAGTGTAAAACAATCTCATTTTTCAGAGATTGAAAGGCATACTACCAACAGAGCAACAGCTGGGTGCCGGATGTATGCCGCCATACCTTTGCCAGTTACCATGCTGCCCATTTCCGCAATTTACCGGCACTACAACTGGAAATGGGCCACCGGGACAGTATGCTACTGCGCACTCGGTATATAAGCCCTATCAGGGCGCGAGCAGCCCGCACGTATTGGCTCAAATAAACGATACACACGCCCCCCGCCGATGCCGATTGCAAGCGTGGCTCAAAAAAGAAGTGTGAACAAAAGGCCCAAGAGGGTTTACTCGGCAGTTTCTTCTGCAGGGGGCTCAGGGTCGGCCATGAGGCCCGGCAAACAATTACCGGTCTTTTGCCAGTGGTGCAAGGCCACGCCGGCATAGAAGGCGGCCAAGAGCACCACGATGATGTAGACCAACGTTGCCGTACGCGATGCCTTGTTTTTACTGCGGTCGAACTGCGCGGCAGCGGCCTTGAGTTCCTCAAGTGTGAGGGCCGATCCCTTGGCGGCTTTTTTGGTAACGGTGCGCTTAGTGGTCTTCTTTTTGGCAGGTGCAGCACCTTCCGCAGCGGCCGTTTCTGCTTCTACCGCAGGCTCTTCATTAGCAAGAGTAATGGTGAGCTCGCCGGCGGTGTAAACTATTTCAGGAGACATGTACTCAGATTCCACCTTGCGGTCGTATGCCATGGTACCGGAGGGGGTGCCGGCATCGGTGATGACGTAACCATCCTCCATACAGGTGATAGAGCAGTGCAGCTCTGCCAAACCGGCTACACCGGGAACGGATATCTGGCAATCAGCACCGGAACCAATGTTATACCCTGCCCCAACTTCGGTAGGAAGTTCGTATGAGTAGGATTCTGTTGCGGTGGAAATAATGAGTACGGCCATAACTGAGTGCCAGTATGCCATATTCCTACCGAAATGCAATCACAAAAATGGATTTGCATCCGGAAATACGCCTTGCGCCCAGGAAAACAAGCGAGCCAAACGCTGCAAGCCCGCTAAGGCGGGCGGGCTTACTTGGGCATTTAGCCTTCTTCCTCATCCTCTCGCGGGATGCGGGTGGTGAAGCGCATAAGCTCGGCAATGAAGGTAAGGGGGACATCCCCGGTGGGGCCGTTACGGTTTTTGGCGAGAGCCAAGTTGGCATCCGAGCCCACGCTTTCGCGCTCTTCATCGTCCTCTGCATAGTAGGCTGTGCGGTAGAGCAAGCCAATCATATCAGCATCCTGCTCGATGGCGCCGGATTCACGCAGGTCACTCATCATGGGGGTACCTTTGTTCTTGCCGGTGCGGTTTTCCGGGCCACGGTTCAGCTGTGCCAGCACGATAATGGGCAGGTTGAGTTCTTTTGCCAAGCTCTTGAGGCCACCGGAGATTTCTGCAATTTCGCGTTCGCGGCTGTTTTGCGCTTGCTTGGTGTGGGAGCGCATCAGCTGCAGGTAGTCAATCCCAATGGCACACAAATCGGGGTGGTCGCGGATGACACGGCGAGCCTTGGCACGCAGTTCAGATATGGAGATGGCCGCAGTATCATCGATGACTAATTTACTGGCTCGCAGCTCATTCATGGCTACGCTGAAGCGTTTCATGTCATCCGGCGAGAGCTTGCCTTGCTGGGCAATGAGCTTTTGCTTGCTTACGGCGCTGCGCGCATAGAGCAAGCGTTCCACCAATTGCACGCTGGGCATTTCGCAGGAAAAGGCAAGAACCGGCTTTTTCAAATCCAGCGCCAAGTGTTCTATGATGTTGAGCAGGAAGGAGGTCTTACCCATGGAGGGACGCGCCGCGATGACGAAAAGCTCGCCACCTTTCAGGCCGTTTATCATCTTGTCCATCTTGGGATACCCGGTCGATAGCCCCAGGATTTCACCCCGCGTACTCATCATGCGCTCCAAGTTGGTCACGGCCATCTCAATGTCTCGCTTCAGGCTCCATTCCTCACCTTTTGAGGCACTTTGGCGTATTTGCAGCACGGATTGTTCCGTCTGGTCCAGCAGCGCTTCCACTTCAGCCTCGCTGGTGTATGCGGCTTGGGTGGCCACATTGGCTGTCTGGATAATGGCGCGGCGGATGTACTTTTCCTTGAGCGTTTCAAAGTGTACTTTGTACAGAGCCGTGGTAGTGGCAAAGGTGAAAATATCCACCAAGCCTGCATGGCCACCTACGGCTTCCAGCTGTTTGTGATCTGAAAGTTCCTGCGCTACGGAGGTGGTATCTATCGGCACGCCTTTCTCGTAGCGTGTGCGGAAAACCTCCCACAGAATACGGTGTGCCGGCACATAAAAGTAATCTGCCGTCATGCCGTCTGATATGCATTGGGATACAATGTTGGTGGGGTCTATCGTCATCATAGACAATAAACTCTTCTCTACACCGGGGGCTTGCGGCATCACAACATTCTCAACTATGCCGTTACTTCCCGCCCCTTTCAGGTCCGGCTTTTCTTTCCTCTCTGCACTCATGAGCCCGCTCATACTACCTGCTATGCCTCCGCTTGGCAAGATTTTATTGCTCTGCCCACCCCAATCCGCCCGCCTTCGTGCCCTGCACTCCGCATGTTGCACGTTTTCTTTTTTCTTCTCCTCCTACGCTCCAACTTTGTCAATTTTTCCTAAACTTTAAAAAATTACTTGACAAAATAGTTAGACAGAGTTAACATCGGCTCACCGAATTAGTTTTACCTAACTTATGAAAATTGACAAAACAAGCACCTCCGCTACACTGCGCGATGCGAAAGCCGGGCAAACGGTGAAGGTAGCGCGCATCACAGGGTCGGGTTCCCTACGCCAGCGCATTCTGGACATGGGGCTGACAAAAGGGACGGAGGTAAGCATCCGCAAGGTGGCACCGCTGGGCGATCCGCTGGAGATTACGGTGAGGGGATATGAATTATCCCTGCGCAAAGCAGAAGCCGCACGAATTGAGTTGGCGTAATTTTTATTTAACGGAAAGTTAGTCTAAGTGAACACGAAACGAACGATAGCATTAGCGGGTAATCCGAACAGTGGCAAGACCTCCTTGTTCAATGAATTGACCGGAGCTAATCAATATGTGGGGAACTGGCCCGGCGTGACAGTGGAGCGCAAGGGCGGGCGATTGAAAGAGCATGAGGAAATAGAAGTACTGGATCTGCCCGGTATCTATTCCCTTTCGCCGTATTCACCGGAAGAAATGGTGACCCGGCACTACCTACTGGAGAAGCAGCCGGACATGGTTATCAACGTGGTAGATGCCACCAATTTAGAACGCAACCTGTACCTGACTAGCCAACTGGCAGAGATTGGCATACCGATGGTGGTGGCGCTCAACATGATCGACTTGGCAGAGCAGCGAGGAGATAAGATTGATACGGAGGTGCTGAGCAAAGCATTGGGATGCCCCGTCATCAAAATCAGCGCCCTACACCAAACGGGTACGGATGCCCTCGTTGAGCAGATTCTCAGTGACAAGGAAATTTTCCCTCATCCTCTGGCATTCAGCCCTGCGGTAGAAAGCGCAATCTGCGCGCTGAAAGAAAAGCAGCAATGCAGCCGTTGGGAGGCCATCAAACTGCTGGAGGATGATGCAGAAATCATCGCCGGCAAAAGCCCACAAGAAAAACACGAGATTGCGGAGGTGCGCCTGAACTTGGAAAAGGAGATGGATGACGATATAGCCTCCATTATTGCCGCCGGGCGCTACGATGCTATCACGGCCATTATCCCGCAAGCGGTGACTAAGGGTAAAGAAGGCAATAGTTTCTCCAACAAGCTTGATGCTATCCTGACCCACCGAGTGGCAGGCTTGGCCATCTTTGTGGCGGTGATGTGGGCTATCTATCACATTTCTATCTCTACCATCGGCGATTGGGGTACGGCTTGGGCCAATGATGTACTCTTCGGCGAGGTGGTGCCCGCTTGGTTGGGTGGCTTTATCGGCAATACGCCGGCAGATATGAACAGCATGGTGATGCTTAGCACAGTGCTCGCCCTCTGCTTCATCTTCCCCATCACCCTGCGCCGCTTGCACGATTTAGGGCTCAACGGACTCTGGGTTTATCTCATCATCGCCCCCTTTGTGTTAGAGTACATGTGCCCGCACCTGCCCGGCATGGCACACACAGTACTCATGGTTGTGCTGTTGGGGGTTAACGTGTTGCTGCAGCTTGCCTGCATTTGCCTGCCCGGGCACAAGAGCACCAACAAGTATGGCAGCCAGCCTACACGCTTCAGCTTCAATCCGTTCAAGCTTGATGGAAGAACAAACCGAGCAAGCTACATTGCTTGGTATATCATTCTGAGTCTCCTTTGCGTAGGCATAGGCGCTCTGGGGACCGTGACACTGGATTGCAGCCATACACTCTCTGCCCTTATCTCCAACGGTATTGTAGCCGGTGTTGGTGCAGTGCTCGGTTTCGTGCCGCAAATGGCCGTTCTTTTCTTGCTGCTGGCACTGCTGGAAGACTGTGGCTATATGGCCCGCGTGGCATTCATGATGGACCGAATTTTCCGCACGATAGGACTCTCCGGCAAGTCATTTATCCCTCTGCTGGTAGCGATGGGCTGCGGAGTACCGGCGGTGATGGCCACCCGCACGATTGAAAACGAGAAAGATCGCCGAATGAGCGTGATTCTCACCACCTTCATCCCCTGCGGTGCCAAGCTACCCATCATCGCGCTCTTTGCCGCCTTGGTGGGGGAAGATGCCAACATTGCCACCATCGCCTACTTTGCCGGCATTGGCTCCGTGATTGTAGGTGGCTACATCCTTCGCAAGACACATATGTTTGCCGGCAGCTACACGCCCTTTGTCATGGAATTGCCGGCATACCACACCCCGCGCGCAGCCAATATCAACATGCGCGCCATGGAGCGCTGCAAGGCTTTTGTGCGCAAAGCCGGTACGGTTATTTTCTTGGCGTGCGCCTTCATTTGGTTCTCCAGCAACTATAACTGGAAGATGGAATACCTGAATACCGATGAAGATGCCTCCGCTATTGATAAAAGCATGCTGGCCTCTATCGGCAACAGCTTTGCCCCCCTCTTCACCCCCCTTGGCTGGGGAGATTGGAAACCCGCCGTCGCGACCGTGACCGGTCTTGTGGCCAAGGAAAACGTGGTAGGCACATTTGGTGTGCTCTATGCCCCTGCTGCCGGTACTGAAGAAGAAGAAGCTCCTGAAGAAGCGGCAGAAGAGATGTCCACTGCGAACCTATTGCCTATGCTCAGCGCCTGCTCCGATGCCACCGTGGGCATCTGGGACGCTATGAGCTCTACCGGGAGCGAATATGCCATGCCCGAAGGCAGCGGAGATGAGGAAGAAGAAGAAGAGGAAGGAGAGGAAGCCGGCGTCGCGGTCAATATCAAAGAGGCCGGTGCATTCACCACCATCAGCGCGCTTTCCTTTATGCTGTTTAACCTTCTCTGCGCCCCCTGCTTTGCAGCTTGCGGAGCTATCCGCAATGAAATGCACAGTGCCCGCTGGACCTGGTTCGCCATTGGTTATATGTGCCTGTGGGCCTATATGGTATCCTTCCTCACCTACCAATTTGGCATGTGGATGACAACCGGCAGCTTTGCCTCCGGACAGGTGATTGCCTGCCTCGTAGCGGCTGCGCTGCTCTATATGATTGCGCGCCGTGGTCACTCACAAGCCAACTAAACACACCCAACCTCCACCCCCCCCCAACCATCCTATGAATGATCTTATCATCATCCTGATTCTCATCCTGGCAGCGGCAGCCGCGCTCTACTCCTGCATCCGTAGGCGCAGCAAAGGCGGTTGCCCCTGCGGGGGAGACTGCGGGTGCGATTGTGACTCGTGCCACAAAAAGCAGGAAAAAGAGTAAAACCCACCCCCCCCCTCTATCCTTAGGGAGCTACTACCAATACACCATCATGATAAAAAAGAACATAATCGCATTGGCACTGGTAGGCCTTATCGGCGCACCGGTATTCGCGGAAGAAGCATCAAAGCCTCAGGCAGGAGAGATTCTCCAGAGCATCAATATGTTCATACCTGAAGAGGGCGACCCTTCCTATAAAATAAAAGCAGATGAGCGCTTCGGCACCCAATGGGCTGTCGATATGGCCTATGGCTACTGGCACAGCCACAACGCCTTGGACTCTATGCACAGCAACGCCAACCTCGCGCTGATTCATGCCCAGCTCAACCAGAGACTCATCAAAGATGATGTCAACGGCGGCACTTGGCTGCGCGTTGAATTCTCCGGCTCCTGGGGCTTAGACCACGAATCCGCCCGAACCGATATGATGCTGACTGATGCCTTCGGTAGCGCCACCTACCCCCATGCCGACATCTATGGCGGGCACGATGGTGTCATCCCTGAGCTGGCGCTCATGCAATACTTGGCAGGCAAGCGAGTTTGTATCATTGCCGGTATGGTCAACCTGACCAACTATTTCGATGCCGTGGGCATTGCCAATGATTCTTTCTCAAGCTTCACAAACGACGGATTCATCAACTCCTCCGTACTGGGGCTGCCAGATGCTAACTTGGGCGCCGTGGTGCAGGCGGAAATTGACAGCAAGAGCTACGCCATGTTCGCCTTCTCCCGCGAGGCCACCGGCTATGGCGACAACCCCTTCTCCGAGGGCAACGGCAGCTTCCTGCTCGTGGGTGAATACGGCCGCATGTTTGCAGATGGCAATGCTACCTTCCGCATCAATCCCTTCTACCGCCACGTAGACAAGCTGGACGGCACGGGTGATGACAACGCCGGTCTTGCTGCCAGCATTGAATACACAGTCAATGACAGACTGACGGTATATAGCCGCAGCGGCTTTGGTTTCAAGCAGGATTTGGGCAATGCCTTTGACTTCTCCTGCGGTGCCAATGTGAAGCTCGTTCCCTCCCGAGAGGATGATTTCTTCGGTATAGCGATGGGGGTCTTCAAAGGCTGCGCTCCGGCAGCAAACAATCGTGAATATGTGGCAGAAGCCATGTACAGCTTCCAAATCAACGATTATTTCAAAATCGTGCCTCACATCCAGTACATTGCCAACCCTGCATATGATGCAGAGAACAGCGATGCCGTACTCATGGGTGTGCAAGGTGTCTTCTCCTTCTAATGTCCTTCATGGATATTGTGCTGTAACGTGTATGTAACGGAAGCGGCAGGTTTACACCTGCCGCTTCTTTTTGTATATTTTACTCACAAAGGCTCATTCAACAGGGGGCACTTCATCATGAAGTTCCACAAACTTAGCCTCTGCCCCCAAACCGCCCATTTCATCCAGCAACTCACGGATGCGGGTATTGAGGCGGTTATAATCTATTGGCCCTTTCTCTTCCTCTGCAGAGCCGGGGAAAATAATGTAGGATACTCCCAAATCCGATACAGCGCGGGCATACACGCTGGATTTAGGATTGACCTCTTTGCACAAGCGAAGAGAGGCTTCACCCGTCTTAAAGCGTGGCCCGAAATCACCTACAATGGCAGGAAAAACACGATTCTCCACAATAACAGCCGCATAATCCCCGGGGTTGGGGCGGTAGCCGTGGTCTTTCCCGGATTTAACGGTAAGCGGCACCACAATGAAAGGGTCATACTGCGCCAAGAGGAAACTATAGCGTTTCAAATCCGCAATCACTAATTGCGCGTGTTCAATGGCATCCTTGTTATTCTTGGGATTTTTGCGAAGGCGAGCCAAGCGATCCTGCCACCCCGGCAACAGGGGGTTAACCCTGTCCGTACGCTTTTTCCAACGGTAGGAAGTGGAGGGCTGGTAGTGATCACTCTTGCGTATGGATTCCGGCATATTGGGGAGGCGATCTCCATCCGAGCCATCGGATACGACATCCATATCTGCCTGAATCCACAACACCTTGCGTCCGGATTGCGGGGCTTCTATTTCTAAGATTGTGTCCGTATCATAAAAGTTGTGCCTATCCAGCAAATTATTAATGGTGGCGGCATTTTTGCGGATACGGTTTTGTTTGTGAAGGTACAGCGCATGATACCACTGGGATACATGAGCCTTTTCCATAATGGACGGGAACTGTGCCAACACTTTGGGAAGCTGAGGATTGGCATGCAGCAATTCATCACCCGTAGCGGCATGAGGTATGAACATATCCATGCTGATGTTCACCTGATACGCTTCGCGCTTTCCTCTGTCTTGCGCGGCTGTAGTACCGGGATTGAAGTGAATATGGCTCTTAAGATTGACCCCTGGGGTGATAGTGTTGAGATGCTCAAACCTGCCGGGTTCTACACGCTCCGGTAAGGCCGGCGGAAATGGGGGCAGCTCTATCGTAGGCATAGCAAAACTGCTTTCCGGTTTCCACGGGGTAAGGGGCAATTCCTCCATAGGTGGCGGAGCCGGAGCCTCCGGTTGAGGCGGAGCTGCCGGGGTGGGCTGTGGCGTGGGCTCTGCTTTCACCAATACTTTTTTGATAACCACGCGAGCCGGACCCCGCAGCTCGCGCACCAAACGCGCCGGATAGGGTGTATACAGGGATGCTACGCCCGCCCCTAGTATCACTAAAAAGCCAAGTTTGAACCAAGTGAAAAATCGGAATCTGCGAGATGGTTTTGAAGAAGATTTGCTCATGACTCAGACGGGGTGGTAGTGACCTTGCGAGGCCGCATGCCCATAATGAAACGTAAAACTGGGAGCGGTGTATTGCGCACCAACAGCCCGGCTAAACGAATTTTAAGGGAGGGATAAAACCGAGCTTTCCCTCTCTCCAGCGCACGCAAACTGCCTTGCACGACAGTCGGTATCGCCGTATAAAACCACTTTTTGAACGGTGCCGAACCGTCTGAGCAGCCGTTGCGCCGCGCCACTTCCCCGAACCCGGTATGAACCGGCCCCGGACACACGGCTATGACCGGCACTCTGCTTGCAGCTAATTCCAAACGCAAAGCTTCTGAAAAAGACGCCACAAACGCCTTACTCGCGGCGTAGATGGCAAAATCCGGTATAGGTAAATCCGCAGCCAACGAAGCAATGTTGATAATCCCGCCGCCTTGGGCTTTCATGAGGGGGATAAATGCATGGCAAAGCTCTACAAGTGCTTGCATATTGACCTGCATCATTGAATGATTGCGAGCAAAGGAGGCCGATGCAAACTCTCCATAATCTCCCAAGCCGGCATTGTTAACCAACAGCGTTTTTCCGCTGACGGGAAGAGCTTTCAAGCTTGATACAAGTGCCTGACGAGCTTCAGCAGATGCCAAATCGCACGGCTGCACCAACACCTCGACCCCCGGATGCGCCGCTTGCAATTCCTGCGCCAATTCCTGTAATTTATCGCCACGCCTCGCCACCAATATCAATCGCCCACATTCAGGGGCAAGTGCGCGGGCGTACGCTGCACCGAAACCGGATGAGGCACCGGTAATGATTGCTTGCTGATACTTCATGTCTGGTATATGTCCGTCGGGGTCGTCATGGCAGGCGTTGTCGCGGCGGGAGGAGCTGCTTCTGTGGCAGGAGCCGGTTGGGGCTCAGCGGGCGCAGCCTCTCTACGGCGGCTACGCTTCGTTTTCTTCTGAGGTACAGCAGGAGTGGCCGTAGCATCCGCATCCGGCACAGCGCCGGAGCTTGCAGCAGAAGGCACGGCGGTTGCGGTGGTAGGTGCCGTACCGGTAGAGTCCGGAGCAACGGTTGGCTGCATGGGCGCAGGCGCCGGGGGCTCTTCCTTCTCCGTAGGTGCCACCGTCTGTTGCGCAGCAGCAGCCTGTGCGCGGGCACTCATTGTATCAGCATGCAACGTAATGTCAAACCATTGGTCCACGGTGTATGTCACACCACCCACTTTCACATCATACTCCAACAAATCATACCAGCGCTCTCCCTCATAAACAAGACTCTGTCTATCAGGCGTCTGCCGTATCACTTGTTTCATGATTTCGTACTCTTGGGCGATGACAGACATTTTCTTATCCAACATTACCCAAGCCGTTTCGCGGGTAAAACCGGGTCCTCCCTGCACATCCTTATTTCTGCTCAAATACAAGGCCTGCGCATTTGCCACAGAAGCAGCCAGTTGCATTACCTGATCTTCCGGCAGAAGCGGGCGTTCCTTTTCCGGCTCCGTTTCATGGTCTTTTACCTCTTCCCCCATAGCTGTGCGCAAATCCAAGCAATCATAATGATCTGCCCAAGAGAGACGCCTGCACTGCACGCGAAATCGCTTACTGAGGAATTTGTAGTGGCGGAACTCATTAGGAGCAATTCGGCGCAAATCCGCATCCCGCAAGCCGGCAATGGCCGTTGTGTACTCTTGGTGGCAAGCCTCGTAATCGATGAATATATTACCCACATCGAAGGCATGCAGCTCCGCCGTTGGTTTATCCTTAATGGATGCCAGCATGGGGACGGCTCTTTCCAACGAGGCTGTAATCTTTTGCAAAGCGGCTATAACCTGTTGTTCATTACTCACAGCCTGCTCGGCAGTGGTGGTGGCTTGAACGGGCGCGGCCGACTCGGTGGCAGCTCCCGCCATCAGCGAGCTTCCTACAATTAAGGATACTATAACCTGCAACTTCATGACATCCGAACATGGTCGTTATCCAGACCATACTTCTTTGTATCACAGACTCACACGCATTGCAAGCATCCATTGACACAAAAATTCTTTTTCAGAGTATCAACATACCGCCGGGAGCAAAAATAGCAGCACCAGCTGCTGCGGCGAGTCCCATAAGGGGCCAATCTAAGGCATCATTCACCTCCCGCCCCATGCGGCGTACCCGCCAATGGAGGATATGCAAGCACGCCAGCACCATCACCATAAAACAATAGAACCCCTTGTATCCGGAAGGCGCATTCCAAATACTGATTAGCAGCCATATGAAAGCCACCATGTAACCATGCACGACGAGTCGAATGCTTTCAGATCTGTTCAAAAAAGCACGGTGCAGGCAAAACAAACAAAATAAGCCGGCAATACACCACATTTGACTCGAAAAAAACAACAGCCACGGGCTCGCTGCAATAGAATAATACGCCGATGGGGCAAAACAAGCCAACGCAAAAGCCAGGGCCCGCATCATACAGGCCAAAAGATTGTTACCAAAACACCCCCCCAAAAACAAAGGCAACACCACATAGGGGACATATGCCAAAAGCCCCTGCCCTACATAGAAAAAAAGCATCCACAAAGCTGCACAAATGGCGCATACGACCAATGGGGCAAGCCAAGATACATGGGTACGATAAAATGAAGCATAGTAAGCTTCCGGGTTCACCAGTGCACGCCATACGCGGGATACCATCACACACACCCACGCGGCAACGGCAAGCAACAGCATTGCCCCTGAGCCCAGCAAAGAAGAGCGTTGAAATGTGGCACACGCCCCTCCCCACAAAAAGGCGGCAAATGCCACATCAATTCCCCAAGCATGGGGCAACAACCACCATGGCAAGTTTCTACTCTTGTTCAAGCTCATCTGCGCCTTACTCTCTCTGTTTTTTGCATCCTTTGCAAGAATTTTCAATGTCATTGAACAAGCAAAATGCGACCCCGCACCATGATAGTGAAGGGTCGCACAAAGCTAAACGAGATAAAGACTCAAAAATCAAGCCATGCGAGCGTAAGCATCTGCTTCTACGGCAGACCACAGAGAATTGATACCGGCGGAAACGGCCGCTTTTGCCGCTTCAAGCTCGGCACCCTTTTCCCCATGGGCAAAGAGATAATACTTAATTTTCGGTTCTGTGCCGCTGGGGCGTACGGCAAAGCTTCGGCCGTCTGCCAAATCAATAAAGAGCATTTTTTCAGCCGGGATGGGGTCGCCCTCAGCATCTACCAAGGAGCCGGCAGAAAAATCGCGCACGCCGACAACAGCGCTTCCGTCCATCTCTGCAGGGGGATTCTGCATGTAACTTTGAGTGAGTGCAGCAATCTTTGCAGCACCATCGGCACCTTCCATCACAAGGCTCTTGCCCAATTCCATGTAATAGCCCAGCTCTGCATAGATATTGTTGAGGCATTCCAGCAGACCTATCCCCTTAGATGAGAGGTAGGCGTTCATTTCAGCCAAGCAGAGTGCTGCAGCATTGGCATCTTTGTCGCGCACGAAATCCTGAGCCAGATAACCGTAACTTTCCTCGCCGCCAAAAATGAAGTACTTGCTGTATTCCAAACGCAGAGCGCGAGTCTGCGCTTCTGACATTGAGCGATATCCTTCACGCTTTTCTGCCGGGATTGCTGCTTCATACTTACCCAGTTTAGCGGCAATGTACTTAAACCCGGTGAGGACGTTGACGGTGGAAATACCGAAGGACTCTGCAATGGCATCTTGCAAGGGGCTCGTTACAAATGTCTTAACCATTACTGCGTGGCTCAGATTCCGGGGTGTAATAATACCCAGCTCGCACGCACTCATGCAACGATACCAAGCCATGAGGCATCCCGTCTGGTTGCCGCTAAGCAACACCATCTTGCCGGAGGCGGTATCGCGCACAGCAATGCCCATGCGGTCGCTATCCGGATCCGTCGCGATGACAAGGTCGGCATTTTCGCGATTTGCTTGGGCAATGGCCATATCCAATGCAGGGGCGTTTTCCGGGTTGGGGCTTGCCACGGTGGGGAAGCGACCATCCAAAACATCCTGCTCCGCAACGGTGCTTACATTGCAGCCAATTTCTTTGAGGATGGGTACGATGCAACGGCCACCGGTACCATGCAAGTTGGTGTATACAACTTTTGCTGCCGCCTGAGCGAACACATCGGGGCGCAAAATAATCCCTTTGAGCTTGTTGATGTAGATGGCATCAAATTCCGGACCCAAAATGGAGAGCTGACCTCTTTGTTCGGCAGGCAGTGGTTCATACGTATCGCTGGTGAGGGCATTCACCTCGGCTATCACGGCTTTATCATGCGGAGCAATCAACTGCGCCCCGTCATTAAAGTACGCTTTGAAACCGTTGTCATGCGATGGGTTGTGAGAAGCGGTAATAACGACACCGGTATCTGCATTCAACTCACGAATAGCAAAGGAAACTTCAGGCGTGGAGCAAGGCCCATCGAACAGCGAGCAATCACAGCCCATATCCGTGGCGATTTTGGCGCAATACTCCGCAAAGTCGCGGGAAAAATGGCGGGTGTCATGCCCCACCACAATGCGGGGCTTGCGGCCGGAGCCTTCAGCTTCCACAAAACGGCGCACATAAATAATGAGGCCACGCATAGCGCGCCCTACATTAAAATAATTCATGCAGGCAGTTCCCACACAGGGGAACTCGGGGCGGCCATTGATACCACCCTTGCCCTGCTCTGCAGGAGCAACCACTGCACCAATCGTACGGCCACGCAAACCACCGGTACCAAAAGCCAAGGTTTTATAGAAGCGGTTGTTGAGCTCGGCCCAAGCTTCTGCTGCAACCAACTCACTCACAGCAGCCGGCACCACAGGATCCTGCGTACCGCTCATGAGCAAACGAATGTTGGTAAGAGAATCGGCAAGCAAGTGACCACCGGCCACGGCCTGCTCCAATGCGGCAAAAATATCGCAATCCTTCATACGGGAGTTATTTTACACAAGCTTGAGAGAAATGCAAGACTTGCTCTTTCAAATCTAGGCAGTTTATTTCATTGTCGCACTCTTCACTTGCAACGCAATTTGCGAGAAATAAGCCGATCCAAGCTAAAAGCACCACCCCCGGTACAAAGCAAAGCGCCGTAACATACCAAGTACAGTAAGGGTAATTCTACTTGGGCCCATGAGGCATCCCGATCAAACACGAATACTACCACCCAAAAATTAAACACCAACACCAATGCTGACAGTCTGGATAGAAAGCCTACCATCAGCGTAAGACTACACACACATTCTGCCAAAACGCAAAGAAAAAGTGAAAAGGTAGAGCCAATTCCCAGAGGATTCATCCACACAGGGCCTTGGCCGTGTATAAGCAGCATCAACTTAGGTATTCCATGCGTGAGCATGAGGATAGATACCGCGATTCGAAGGAAAAGTATACCGATATGGTATTGGTACAGCCATGGAGTCAACACTAGAGAACAGGGTGCTTTCATCTCTAATGCAGACACATCACCCCCGCAAGGCGCTCGCAAACGGGTGGATACCCTGTAGGCTAACGCCGGTTCCGGCGGCTGGGCTTCCTCTGTTTCTGTTTGAGGGTGCGGATCTCTCCACCACGTTGGCGCAAGCGCTGCGGTTCCGGGCGCTTGAGGCGGAGCTTCACACGGTGGCGCCACCCTCCGGAATAGGTGTATACCCGCACCGTTGAGAAGCGGGATTTATCCGTCTCATGACCGGCGCCGGCGGGGGATGGCGATGGTGCGCTCTTTGCATCCCATTGGATTTTTGAGACTATACCCGCAAAGATTTGTTCCGGCGTAGGCTCAGCAGGTGGTGCAGGCTCACCGGCAGGGGCAGATTCACCCGGAGCTGCTTGTGGGGGTGCCGGTTGGTCGGAGGGTGCTGCAGGTTCCTGCTCAGGAGTTGTTGTCTGCTCCGGTGCGGGCTGAGGCTCTGCAGAAGCATCGGCCGGCGGGGGCTCCGCACCGGGTTGCACATGAACATCTGCCTGTTGTTCTGCGGCTTCCTGTTCTCGTGCAGCCAAGATTTTTTCCATCTCGGGGTCTTCTTTGCGGAGGATTTCAGCCTCGGCATCAGGCTGCACCTCTGCCACCAAGTCCACACCGGGAGCCTTGGCATTGTCCGGATGATTGCGCAGATAGTTTTCAAACTCCGGGTCAGGTTCTGCGCCATTGTTTACTGCGCGGTCATAGGCACGAGCTGCATCCGGGATTTGCGACATCTCCGCATAGAGACGCGCCATGTTGTAGTGCGCATCGCCCAAAGTGGGTTTCAATTTGATGGCTGCGGCAAAATGTTTGAGAGCGCGGTCGAACACTCCATTCACGCCTTCAATATTGGCCAAGTAGAAGAACGCTTCAGCATTCCCCGGGTCCAGCTCAACCGTGCGCATGAACATTTTCTGAGCCTCTGTCATTTTATCCATGCGGTAGTAGCAAATACCGGTCAGATAATAGGTAATGGCTAAATCAGGCGCCAAACGGGAAGCGCGTTCCAAGAAAGAAATGGCTTCTTCACACTTGTTGCGGTAGAGTAGGATGGTACCTAAGTTGACCAACCCGGCCACATGATCCGGTTGGCAATCGTATAGTGTGCGGTACAACTGCTCCGCAGATGTATAGCGGCCCTTGGCAAAAGCCTTGCCTGCCAATGTAGCCAAGGTTTCCACTTCTAAGCTACGGCGCACGGCATCCACCCCTTCTGTACCACTGTCGGAGCTCTCTACCTCGGCACTTTTCACAGATTCCATGATGCGTTTTTCCGCATCCGTCAAGTCCAGCGTGCTTTCTTCCTCCAATTTCTTGAGGGCTATAAGCATGGTCGGGTCTTGGTTCTTGATCTGCATGTACGTTTCCACCAGCAGCTTGCGCCCCTCTTCCTGCATCGCAAGTGTGCGCTTCTGCTTGGCTATGACTTCCCGCAACAACTTATTTTCCTCTGCCAAGGCCGGGTCTACGACAGGTTGGTCGGTTTGAGCCTCTAAATCCGCTTCCAAATTGTTTAATCTTTCAGAAAGTTCAGATATGCGGCGCCGGTAGCCCATATTTTCATCGTAAATACCGCTCATTTCATCACGCAAGCGGTTGGCCTCATTACGAGCTTCATCCAACTGTCGGGAAAGGACAGCATTTTGGTCATCCGAACCGGCCTGCATAGACTCCAACTGGGCCACTTTCTCCTGTGCGGCTTTGAGTTGCTCTGCCAAGGTGAGGTTTTGATCCAGCAGTGCCTTTGTTTTTTCCGGGCTATTGAGTTCAACAATGGCGCGGAGCTGTTCATTTTCCGCTTTCAGAGCGTCGCGCTCCTTGGTCACGCGTTCCAACTCGGCCTGGGTCTGAGCAAGTTTACTTTCCAATTCAGATGCGCGCGACTCAGCCTCCTTACGAGCCTGTTCGGAGGCGCGATACTTAGCTTCCAGCTCCGATAACTGCTGGGAAAGAGCATCCACCACACGGTTGCCGGCTGCGCGCTCAGTCTTGATTTGGTCCTGAAGCTGGTTGTAGCGGTCTTGGTACATCTTTTGGTCCAACAAGGCCACATTAAGCTTCTTTTGGGTATCCAAAAAACGCGCATTGAGTTCTTTGTATGCCTCTGCCATACGGCGGCATTCTTCCTGAGCACGCGCCAAGGCATTGTACATATCCTTGTCACTACTCTCATAATCCGGCAGCTCTACCGGCTTAAAGTCTGACTGGTATTCCGTGGAATCCGCAATCTTGGGGCGGTTGGGCAATTCCAATCCGGACATATCCGTATCCAAGGGTTTACCCGGCTTGCGGCCCGTCGGGATGGGAGCCGCAGCAGCCTTACGGCGGTATTCAGCCATATTTTCAGCAAGGATACGGCGGCGCGTACTCACCAGATTGCTTTTCCAGTGGGGAAAATCGCGCACAATGACAGCCAATACCTTCTCCGCCTGTTGGCCCTTGCGCAATGCTGCATTATAACTCTGCTGGGAAGCCAACATCTCCGACTCTTTGCACAGGCGGTACGCTGTCAGGTAAAATTCCCCCGGGTCCTGCACAACAGGACGCCGTGCTGCAGCCTGTGCCGCAGGAGTACCGATACCCGTCTTCCCCTCCCCCACAGGAGCACTATTCTGGGCAAGCAACGGCAAGACTTGGCTCAAGGCTATACCTGCCATTATCAACGCTGTTTGGGTGGTGGAGAGATTCATGGAAAACAGCCACCATGATAGTCTTTTTGTTTGCCAAAGCAAGCTCAAAGTATGGCACCACCAACTAGATGCTCCGGAATATGACAAAACCGCCCGGCTATGAACCGGGCGGTGGAAAATTACACTATTGATTTATGATAGCCGATTAGGCTTTTTTGCAGAATTCCTCCAGACGGTCAAGACCTTCCTTGAGGACATCTAACGATGTGCAGTAGGAAATGCGGATAGCCTTGTCATTGCCAAATGCAATGCCGGGAACAGCTGCTACTTTGTAGCGCTCCAGCAGCTTCTCGCACAGTTCCAGAGAGCCAATCCCCAGCTCTGTCGTGTCGATGAAGAAGTAGAAAGCACCCTTGGGCTCCACCACCTTAATCTTGGGCATTTGGCTCAGGCGGCCATACACATACTGGCGGCGGAAGTCGTACTCTTCGCGCAGGTCGTCAATGAAAGACTGGTCACCCGTAAGAGCCTCGATAGCACCATACTGGCAGAACGTCGTAGCATTGGAAGCGGTGTGATCCTGAATGAGCTTGATGGCGTTGGCAATCTCGACAGGTGCTGCGGAGTAACCGAGACGCCAGCCGGTCATAGCGTAACCTTTGGAGAAACCGTTGATGGTAATGGTTAAATCGTAGAGTTCCTTGGAGAGAGAGGCCATGGAAACATGCTTTTCATCACCGTAGATGAGGTACTCATAGATTTCGTCTGCCATGATGAGGATATCTTCCTCCACTGCCACCTCGCCGATGGCTCGCAGCTCTTCCTCACTGTACACAGCCCCGGTCGGGTTGTGAGGTGTGGTCAGGATAATCATCTTGGTGCGAGGAGTCATGGCATCAGCGAATTCCTCAGCCGTTATCTTCCAACCGTTCTCAGGCTTGGTCTCTACAAACACGGGAGTACCACCGCAAAGCTGCACCATGGAAGGGTAGCTCACCCAGTAGGGAGAAGGAATGATGACTTCATCACCCTCGCTGATAGTTGCACGCAGAGCGCTGTACACAGCAGGCTTGGCACCGGAGGTCACACAAATCTGGTTGGGGGTGTAGTCCAAGCCATTGTCTCGCTTGAGCTTATCACTGATGGCTTGGCGCAGCTGGGGCAAGCCCACGGAAGGAGTGTACTTGGTAGCGCCATTTTCCAGAGCCTTGATGGCAGCTTGTTTGATGTTATCGGGCGTATCCTTATCGGGCTCGCCACCGGCAAGACCGTATACCTGCTCTCCCTTGGCTTTCATCTCCTTGGCGCGGTTGGTCACGGCAAGCGTCAGGGAGGGCGAAAGGGCAGCAACGTTGGTTGAGATAAAGTCCATTGCGAAGATGTAAATGTTTGGTGTTGATGACTGGGCGGATGCGAACGCCGGGAAGGCGTCCGGGGAATTATACTCTTATGCACAGCAATGCGCAAGGAAAATATGCACTCCTGACACGCTTTGAAAGACGAATGAGAATTTGAACATCTTCCATTCGGGATATCAGCGAGCATCTCCATTTCTAGCTCAATTCGCAGCAGAGCGCGGTACAAGCAATCCTTATCGTCCCCCCCCAAAAAAAAGGCTCATCCAAAAGCAAGTTACCACCCATCCTTACCAGAGCTTTCATTATCCTTGACTTACCAAAAGCGAAGTGCTACATTGGCGCGCATTTTTCCGTCTAAGCACATTGAATGCAACACATACTCTCCGAACTGACTATCGACATGACAGCCATTATCATTTTCTGTTTTCTCTGCATTCTGTTATTCTGTGGCAAACTGGTGCGCGTGATGGTACCTCTTTTGCAGCGTTGCTACCTCCCCAGTTCGGTTATTGGCGGATTTATCGGCCTCATTATTTTGCAAAATTTTCCGCATCTTTTCCCGGATGGATGCATCGAAACGATAAGCAAGTTACCGGGATTTATGATTAACGTTGTCTTTGCGACTCTGTTTTTAGGCGTGGTAACGCCACCCATCAAAAAGGTAGTTCAAGTCGCATTTCCGCAGCTTTGTTTCGGACAAATACTTGCATGGGGGCAATACGTCATCGGTTTTGCAATGGTGGGTTTCATCTTGATTCCCCTTTTCGGTGTAAACGAAGCCTTCGGCAACCTGCTGGAGATAGGCTTTCAGGGTGGCCATGGCACGGTAAGCGGCATGGCAGAAAGCTTTGAGGCCTTCGGATGGGAGGACGGCATAGCTTTGGGCTACACCGTAGCCACAGCCGGCATGCTATTGGCCGTCATCGTTGGAATTATGCTGGTAAACTGGGCCGGGCGCCACGGCCATGTAAAAAACATCCGCACTTTTGCAGAACAAAACAAGCTACAACAGAAAGGCATTTATGCTAATGCGGAACGCCCCTGCGCCGGTTGGCAAACGGTTTACTGCGATTCCATCGATTCACTGGCGTGGCACATATCGCTCGTGGGTATTGCCATCCTCGTGGGCTTCGGTATGCAAAAGGGCATCCAAGCGCTGGAAATGGCCTATTTTCCCACCAATGAGACAAGAATCTTCAGTGGATTTCCACTTTTTCCCTTCTGCATGATTGGTGGATTGCTGCTGCAAAAAGTGGCACAGCGCATCAAGGTCAATCACATGATAGACCACGGGCAAATGCAACGCATTTCCGGCGCTTCATTGGATTTTCTCGTGGTCTCAGCCATGGCTACCATCAAAATTTCTGTCGTGATGGCGCATTGGCAAGCCTTACTGATACTCATCGTCTTAGGAACAATCCTTTCCCTCTGCATGGTCATCTATGTAGCACCAAAATTGTTTCGCGAATCTTGGTTTGAATGCTCGATTGCCGAATTTGGACAATCACTCGGCGTCACCGCCACCGGGCTTCTCCTCCTGCGCGCTGTGGATCCGGAAGCAAAAACATGCGCCACACAGGCATTCGGCTACAAACAACTTCTGCACGAGCCCATCATGGGTGGGGGCTTGTGGACAGCAATGGCTCTCACCCTACTTTATAAGCTAGGCTGGTGTACCATGCTCATCATCTCTCTTGGTGCGCTTGGACTCTGGATTATTGCAGCCTTATACGTCATCCACCGCAACAAGCAAGCGGCAAAATGACGTTCGGCTTGCACTGGATTTGAATTTATAGTAAGCTAAACGGCGTTATGTGGACAGGACGTTTTTCTCAAGCAACGGCAGATTTAGTGCTGCAATACGGCGAATCCATCTCCTACGATTGGAAATTGTATCGGCATGATATTGCGGGCTCCATCGCTCACGCCCGCGCCCAGATGAAAGCAGGCATGCTTACGCAAGATGAGTTCAATGCCATTGAAAACGGGCTCAAAAGCATTCTTGCAGATATTGAGGCGGGGCATTTTCAGTGGAGCATCAAGCTGGAAGACGTACACATGAATATCGAAAGCGAGCTGACTCGCCGCATCGGTGCCCCCGGTGCCAAGCTGCACACCGCTCGCTCCCGCAACGACCAAGTCGCCACCGACACGAGACTCTACTGCCGCGCAGAGATTGACACCACCATGCAGCTTCTGCAAGATATGCAGCGAGCCTTGGTGCGCAAAGCAGAGGAATACGCCTCCATCCGCATTCCAGGGTACACACACTTGCAGAGAGCCCAACCGGTGACTATCGGGCACCACCTGCTGGCCTATGTAGAAATGCTGGGGCGCGACTACGAGCGCCTAGCAGATTGCCGCCGCCGAGTCAACGTATCCCCCCTTGGTTCCGGAGCCATTGCCGGCTCCACCATCAACTTGGATCGCTTCGGTATCGCAGAGGAATTGGGATTCGACGGAGTCACGGAAAACTCCATGGATGCCATCGCCGACCGTGACTACATTATGGAAACCCTCTTCTGTCTCTCCCTTATCGGCACTCACCTGAGCCGCATGAGTGAAGACCTCGTACTCTGGAGCAGCGCAGAGTTTGGCTTCTGCACTCTGTCAGATGCACACACGACCGGCTCCAGCCTCATGCCGCAAAAGAAGAATCCGGACGTGTGCGAGCTGACACGCGGTAAGAGCGGTCGCTTATATGGCAATCTTGTGAGCGTCATGGTAGCCGTCAAAGGGCTTCCCCTCACCTATAACCGCGACCTGCAAGAAGACAAGGAGCCACTTTTCGACTCCTTTGAGACAATTAGTTTAGCCCTGAGAGTCAACACAGAAATGGTAGCAGCCATGCGCATCAACCCCGACCGCTGCGCAGCCGCCGTGGCAGACCCTCTTTTGTTGGCCACAGACTTGGCAGATTACTTGGTACGCCGCGGTGTTCCCTTCCGCCACGCTCATGAATTGGTAGGCAAAGCCGTAGCCGTAGCCGTGGGGAGCAACACCCCCCTCAATGAACTGACTCTGGAGCAATTCCGCGCCATATCCCCGGAGTACGCAGAAGATGTACACAGCGTCTTCAATCTGGACCGAGCATTCCAACTCCGCACCAACCCCGGAGCCCCCAATCCCGACAACACGGCACGCCGTATTGCGTTCTGGAAAGAAAAGCTCTGATACAGCATCCCACCATTTTCTCCTTGCAAAGGCTAGTACCCACTAGCCTTTTTTGCTGTACTACTTGCCCGAAATACAAACATCTTACAGTCGCAAAATAACACGCCAGGGACATACTTTCAGCTTGCAATCCGCCAGGGTGGCCTATATACTCGCCCGCATGGAATGGAATGACAGCTTCATGGACCTCTTCCGGAATGCGGTAGAACGCTATCACGAGCGCCCTCAAACCAGCATCGACCGCTTTTTTCTGCCCGAGGAAGTGAAGATATTGGCAGATATGGGCTACCAACCGGCAGAGATGCATGCCTACATCCAAGAATATGCCGTCAAGGGAGACCCCAGCCCCTCCACTATTCTGCTGATAGCCGCAGCCCGGCGTTCATTTTTCATTACCCAGCAAAGGGGGATTTCCGGCAACGCACGCCCGGTACGCGCTATTGATTTACCCCCGGAAACGGATGATTTCCAAGAAATTGCTTACCTGCCTCGCATCATCAGCAAAGCAGCAGCAAAACTGTTCGGCACATTGGATCCGTCTATCATGTACTATGATGAAAAAGACCGTCTATTCCTTCGAGAGCACGGCAACATTCACCCGGCAGATTTCCTCTACCTGACGTGGCAAGCGCATGGAGACAAACAAAAGATGGTATCAGCAGTGCTCAATGCCATCCGCTCGGCGCAGCAGCAGCCCCCTGCCACCCCGCCACCTTCCTCCCACCCCACGCAGGCACCCATCATTCAGCGAGAACTTAATCTTGAATAGCAGAAGCCATGCCCAGCTCCGATGAACGCCCAGAACTCTATGATGAACGCGTCTCCACGGAGCCGCAGCGCAAGGCACTTGATGCCATGTCGGAAGACTTGGTGCGCAAGCTGCATGCCATGGTAGCTGAGCAGGAAGCCCGCGCACGCGATTTTGCAGCCCACCAGCACTCCCTTTCCTCCCTACCCCGGCTGCAACAATTGACACTCCCTCAAGAAGCTCGGCAAGTCTCGGAACCACATGAGCATCCGCAGCATCATCCTACCATTACTAATGGGCCACAACCGGCTACCAAGCCCAAGAAAAAGGCATCAGATCCCCCCCACCATACGCGGCCTCATTCACCTTGGGATTACGAAGATATAGGCCAACCTGCGCCGGAGCAAAAAAAGGAAGGCGGAGTAAGCGCCGGCACCATTGTATTCATCATTTTTATCATTATTATCATCCTGCGCAATTGCAGCTGATGCTTCATATTTCACCACAACAATCCACTCATGACCAAAAACACGCTCATCGCACTTGCTCTCTGTGGTTGCACCATGGGAATCCTCCTCCCGGCCTGCCACAACGGCGAGGATTCGACAGCCCAAGCAGAGGAAGCCGTTATCAAAGTTTTTCATATTCGCAAACAAAATGTCACAGATACCGGAGATTGGTTCGGATATCTGCGGGGGAAAAACGACACCGATATTCATCCCCGAGTCTCCGGCTTTCTGATTGCTCAGGAATATAAAGATGGGCAATTTGTAAAAAAGGGTGATATTCTCTTCAAAATAGACCCGGAGTTGTTTGAAGCAGAGCTGGCACAAGCACTGGCCAACCTGCAAGCAGCAGAAGCATCCCTTGCCGCCGCCAAGGCAACACAAGAGCAATGGCAGATGGATGTTTCCCGCTACGAACAACTCGTCAAAACTAGTGCTGTTTCAGAAAAGCAATTGAGCGATGCCCAGCACAGCTTGCGCGCAGAAATCGCCAATGTCAAAGCTTGCCAAGCAAGAGTAGAGCAAAACAAAGCTTCTGTAGAAAAAGCGCGCATCAATTTGGACTACACCGTTGTACGCGCACCCTATGATGGCATCGTCAGCACGGCACTGGCTTCATTGGGTGACTTGGTGGGCGAAAGCACCAAGTTAGCCAATATTACTGCCATCAATCCCATCCGTGTGGATTTCTCGCTCAACAGTGATGCCCTCGTCAATTCGTTCCGCAAATTCGGCAAGGTCGAATCTGCCAAAAAAGATGAGTCTCTCACCTCCCCCAAATTCGATTTGATTTTGGAAGATGGCAGCATCCACCCCTACAAGGGCACCCTGCTCTCCATGGAAAGTAAAATTGACACAACCGGTTTGATAAACGTGGAGGGTGAAATCGAGAATCCGGATTTACTTTTGCGCAGCGGCATGCCCGTGCGCATACGCATTCCGCTCGGCGCCAGTTCAGGAGCATCAAAAGAAGCACTGTTGGTACCCCAAGAAGCCATACGCACAGTTCTGCGCAACAATTTCATCATCGTTGTTGATAAAAACAATGTGCCCCATACGGTCCCGGTTGTACCGAGTGGCAAGTACGATATCACCATCACTGAAGAAGACGGCTACACCTCCACCCAAAAGCTGGTTGCAATTAAAGCTTATTCGCGCCCGCTGGAAGACTATTTCCGAGAATTCGGCTATGAGGATGCCGCACAAGTGCCGGTAGTAGCAGACTCCGAAAATGGCGTGCGCGCCATGAATATCTCCTCCGCAAACAGTCGACTGGCGAAAAATGCCCCCACCCCTCGCGGTACTGTCAAAACTACTGCTTTCTCTTTCCGCCGCACACTCACACCTGCTGAAAAGGCGGCCCTCGAACAAGCGAAGAACGGCCCGCAAACTGTGGCAGATGTACCGGCCAGTCTTCCTCCTTTCCCGGTGGAAGTGCTGCCCCTCATCCGGCAGGATGTTTCCATCCAGCACGAATGGTTCGGCACGCTGCGAGGACAAGAGGAGACGGATATTCGCCCCAAGGTAAGCGGCTTCATCATGTCCCAAAACTTCCGCAATGGCACACTGGTGAAGAAAGGTGATGTTCTCTTCACCATCGACCCCGCTCCCTACAAAGCAGCGTTGGCAGAGGCTCAAGCCAATTTGCATGCTGCGGAAGCGTCATTGGAACAGGCTCAAGCCCAAGTCGATATGAGCCGTAGCGATTATGAGCGCTACCGCAAGCTCACGGCTGCCACCCCCGGAGCAGTCTCTGACAAAACCGTGACAGATGCTCTCACCGCGCTCAAAACAAATGAAGCAGCCTTGCTCAAAGCCCAAGCAACCGTTGAGCAAATGAAAGCGACCTGCAATCTGGCAGAAATCAACCTGAGCTACACCACCATCACCGCCCCCTTTGATGGGAGAGCCGGTATCGGCAAGCCCTCCATCGGCACCTTGGTGAGTCCTTCTGATAAGCTACCCTTGGTCACCCTCTCTTCTGTAAATCCTATGCGCGTGGATTTCAGCGTGAGTGGCAAAGGCGCACTTGCCGGCATTGAAGCCCTGCGCGCCGGCAAGGTAACGGATCAAAATCGCCCCACTTTTGAGCTTATACTCAAAGACGGCTCCATCTATCCCACGAAGGGCGCTATCGTATCGGCAGACAATGCCGTGAACCTTTCAACCGGCACATTCGGCATGGTGGGCCAGATTGAAAACACCGATTCCGGGCTGCGAAGCGGCATGCCAGTGCGTGTCCGAGCCGGTATGAGCAAGATACCGGGAGCCTTCCTCGTTCCAGCTAGAGCACCCCTCACCGCTCAAGGCCGCGATATTCTCTTACTGCTGGGCAAGGACAACGCACCCGATGCACTCCCCATCACCAAAGGCGCCATGGTCATCGTACCGGTGGATGAGGGTGAAGGCAAAGTCACCACACAGCCCATGTATGTTGTAGATGTGGACAGAGCCTCCATGGTTCCCCTCTTGCTGGCAAAAACAGGAGCCAGTAGCCTAGATGCTTTTATCTTAGAGCAAAAACAAGCGAAGAGTTGGGATGAGCTGGCTCTCCAACAATTTGAAGTGGCAGACTTTAAAGCATACGCCGAAAAATTAGCAGGCAAGCCCCTGCCCGAGAATCTCCCGCAAACCGAAGGAGCTACGGATTGGCAGTCTCTTGTCCTGCAAAATCAAGGGGTAAAGAACACAAAAGAATTGCTCCTGAAACAAAGCAACGCTAAGGATGAATTTGACTACGTGGCGCAGCTCATGGGGGCTCCGTCTGCTATGGAAATGGTACTCAAGCAAATGGGCTACGACGATGTGAAGGATGTCCGTGTTATCGTGGAAGGCACCATTATGGCGGCCAGTCAGACAATGGCGACCAATAAATCGGCCAATACAAGAGCCAACAAACTCACGCCAAAATCTTTCCACTATGTGGCACCTCGCACCGTAGTTGATTCCGTAACGGCAGAGGCCGATACCACCACAGCCCCCCAATACAATTAACCCTTTCACGCACTAAAACTCATGTCCCCGTTTTTCATCAAACACCCCATCATTGCAGGTGTCATCGCCATCGTCACCACGATGCTTGGCATCATCTGCATGCTTGCCCTGCCCATCTCACAGTACCCGGATATTGCCCCGGTGACCATCCAGCTCAGTGCCGCCTACCCGGGCGCCAATGCTCAGGAGGTAGCAGATTCTGTGGCCACCCCCGTTGAACTCCAGCTTTCCGGTATTGGTGGCATGGATTACATGAACTCCACCTCCTCCAACAACGGCTCCTGTACGATTAACGTCATCTTTGAGCCGGGGAGCGATGCCAACACAAGCCAACAGCTCACCTACATGCGCTACAGCCAAGCCACCTCGCAGCTGCCCTCATCTGTATCGCAAATGGGCGTAACCATTAAACAATCCTCCGGTCTTCCCCTTGTCATCTACGCTATTGACTCCCCGGAAGGCTTTTTCAGCCCCATTGACCTGACGGGCTACGCCTACATCAACCTGGTAGACCCCATCAAACGCGTACCGGGTGTGGGCGATGTGATGGTGTTCGGTGGTCGCTATGCTGTGCGTATCTGGCTTGATAGCGAAAAGATGGCTCAAAAGGGATTGACGGTAAACCAAGTGTACAACGCCGTATCAGCGCAGAACGATATCAACCCCGGTGGTTCCGTGGGTGCAGAGCCCATGCCGGATGGCCAGGAATTCACCTTTACCATCCGCAACAAAGGGCGCGTGGGCAGTATTGAGGAGTTCGGCGATATCATCGTATTGCAGAATGGTACCCAGTCCGTACGCCTCAAGGATATCGCCAAAATTGAGTTAGGTTCGCAGAGTTACTCCTTGGCAGGCCGCGTGGACAGCAAGCCCGCCACCTGCTTGGCTATTTACCAGGCGGCAGATGCCAATGCTCTGGAAACAGTGGCCAACCTACGCGCGCTCTTCGCAGAGAAAGAAAAGGTCATGCCGGAGGGTATGCGCGGCTTCGTTGCCTTGGATACCACCACCACGGTAAGCGATTCTATCAACGAAATCATCCATACCCTCTTCGAAGCCCTGGTGCTGGTAGCATTGGTGGTGTTCCTCTTCCTGCAGGGCTGGCGCGCCACGCTCATTCCCCTCATCGCGGTGCCGGTATCTCTTGTCACCACCTTCTGTTTCTTCCCCATTTTGGGCTTCTCACTCAACACCATCTGCCTGCTGGGCATGGTGTTAGCTATCGGTCTGGTGGTGGACGATGCCATCGTGGTGGTGGAAGCAGTAGAATCCCACATGGAAAACGGCATGAGCCCGCGCCAAGCCACCTTTGCCGCCATGAAAGAAGTGAGTGGCCCGGTTATCGCCATTGCTTTGGTCTTGGCAGCGGTATTCCTTCCTTCCGTTCTGTTGCCCGGCATCACCGGTACTCTCTTCCAGCAATTTGCCGTCACGATTGCCGTTTCCATGCTCATATCGGCCTTCAACGCCCTGACTCTATCACCGGCGCTCTCGGCCATCATGCTTAAACCCAAAAAGGAACACAAATCTTTGCTGACTCCTTTCTACAACGGTTTCAACCGCGTATATGATTGGGTGGCAGAGCGTTTCGCCGCAGTGTGCGGTTTTCTCTGCCGCAAGCTGTGGATTTCCATGCCGCTGCTGGCAGGCATCACCCTACTGATTGTCCCCACCGCCTCTCGCGTACCCGGTGGCTTCCTTCCCAGCGAAGACCAAGGGTACTTGCTGGCCGGGGTCATCATGAAACCCGGGGTTTCCCTGCAACGCCTCACCGATGAAACGGTGCCCGTGGAAAAGGTTCTTACCTCCGATTCGGCCGTGGAGCACGTTGTTTCCATCATCGGTATGAACTTGGTGCTGGGCGTGCAGACCACCAACGCCATGACCTACTTCATCAAGCTCAAGGACTTTGCCGTGCGCGAGCCTATGGAAAACGGCAAACAGCCTACGGCAGAGGACATTTACAAGCGACTCCAAGCAAAACTGGTCATGTGTGGTGCAGACGGTACTGTCTTTGTCACATCCCCGCCCGCTATCCCCGGCGTGGGCACCGGTAATGACATTACATTCGTGGTGGAAGACCGCGAAGGTCAAGGTGTATCCGCACTCTACTCGCAAATGCAGCGTTTGGAAGCAGCTCTGCGCGCCCATCCGGCCATTGGCAGTGCCACAGACATGATGCTGCCGGCCGTACCGCAAAAGAGCATTGCCATCGACAAAGATAAATGCTTGGCTCAAGGCGTAGACTACGCCGCAGCCAATTCCTTGCTGGCTTGCTTCAACGGTTCCCGTTTCGTAAACTACTACACCCAATTTGGTCAGCAATGGCAGGTCTACCTGCAAGCCGCCGGTGCAAACCGTGTAAACACAGACCAAATTGCCAACTTTTATGTGAGTAACGACAAGGGTGAATCTGTCCCCCTGAGCACGCTCGTCACCATCAATGACATTGCCGATACGGAATTCGTACAGCACACCAACAATTACAACAGCGGGCGAATCAACGTCAAGCCGGCAGAGGGTTACTCCTCCGCGCAAGCTATGGCTGCCATCGAATCGGTATTCGATGAAACAATGGATAAAACAAAATACGGCTTCTCCTACGTGGACATGAGCTTCCAAGAAAAGAAGGTGCAGGATGGCCTCGGGCTCGGTTCCATCTTCACCCTCTCCGGCATTTTCGCCTTCCTCATCATGGCCGCCCTGTATGAGAAGTGGACACTGCCGCTGGCCATCTTCCTCTCAGTTCCCATTGCCGTGTTGGGTGCATTCTTCGGCCTGTGGATGACCAACATGTCTCTTGATCTCTACGCACAAATTGGCCTGGTGATGCTCGTGGGCTTAGCGGCCAAGAATGCCATTTTGATTGTGGAATTCGCCGTACTGCAAATGGAGCGTGGACAAAGCCTGCTGGATGCCGCCGTGACAGCAGCGCGCATGCGTTTACGCCCCATTCTCATGACCTCCTTCGCCTTCATCTTGGGCTGCGTTCCATTGCTTACTGCGGAGGGTTCCGGCGCCTTGGCTCGCAATGCTATTGGCGTGGTCGTGGTCGTAGGCATGACTATCGCCTCTCTCGTGGGGGTCTTCTTCATCCCCTGCTCCTTTGTCTTCATCATGAAACTCTTCCGCTCCAAGGTAGAGAAGGCCCAACACGGCCCCGATCCGGATGAAGAAATAGCATACGCCCGATTGGAAGCAGCAGAGGAAGAACGCACTGCTCAATCCTAATTTCTTTTCCTTTCAATTGATAATTGAGTAGGGGGACTTTCGTCCCCCTCTCACACCACCGTACGTGCCATTTATGGCATACGGCGGTTTCCAATCAGCGTTTGAGGAGTTGATAAAACGAGATATATCCCTCTGCTCGCAGCCATGCGTTATCCATGCAG